>DKBI01000259.1 GCA_002451175.1 Betaproteobacteria bacterium UBA6904 | reverse complement strand
CTTGCCGACCGCATCGAGCAGATCCGCGAGACGGTGCGCGACCGCTTCGCGGCCGTCCTCGGCGGCACGCCGGCGGCGGGCATCCTGACCGCGCTGGCGGTTGGCGATCAGCGCGCGATCGCCAGCGAGGAGTGGCGCCTGTTCAGCCGCACGGGCGTGACGCACCTCATGAGCATCTCCGGACTCCACGTGACGATGATCTCCGGGCTGTTCGCGTGGCTCGTCGCGTTCGCGTGGCGTCGCGTTCCGGCGCTTGCGCTGCGCCTGCCGGCGCGCAAGGCCGCGGCGCCCGCGGCCATCCTGGCGGCGGGCAGCTACGCGCTCGTCGCCGGCTTCGCGGTGCCCGCGCAGCGCACGTTCTGGATGGTCACGGTCGTGGCGCTGGCGCTTGGGTTCGGCCGGATCGTCGCGCCGCTGCGCACGCTGCTGCTCGCGCTCGCCGTGGTCCTCGCCTTCGATCCGTGGGCCGTGCTGGCGCCCGGTTTCTGGCTNNTCCAGCGCGCGGCGCAGGTGCAATGGGCGATCACGGTGGGCCTCGCGCCGGCGACGCTGTTCCTGTTTTCGCAGGTCTCGCTCGCGGGTCCGCTGGCGAATGCCGTGGCCATTCCGGCGGTGTCCGCGGTGATCACGCCGCTCGCGCTCCTCGCGGCGCTGCTGCCGGTCGACGGGCTGGCGATCGCGGGCGCCTGGCTCACGGAGCGGCTGCTGCAATTTCTCGAATTGTGCGCGATGCTTCCGGCGGCACTCTGGCAGCAGCATGCGCCGCCGCTTTGGAGCGTGCTGCTGGCGCTCGCCGGCGTCCTTTGGCTGGTCGCGCCGCGCGGCGTGCCGTGGCGCGCGGCCGGAGTCGCCCTCGTCGCGCCGGCGTTCGCGCTGCCGGCCACCGCGCCGCCGGCCGGCGAAGCGTGGATCACGACGCTGGACGTGGGGCAGGGACTTGCGACCGTCGTGCGCACCGCCAGCCGCACGCTGCTCTACGACGCGGGCCCGCAGTTCGGCGCCGACGCCGACAGCGGGGAGCGCGTGGTCACGCCGTTCGTGCGGGCGGTCGGCGTGCCACGCATCGATACGCTCGTGGTGACGCACAACGACACGGACCATTCCGGCGGCGCGGCGTCCGTAATCGCCAACCTGGACGTGGACGTCTTCCTGTCCTCCCTGGCCGCGGCGCACCCGCTGCGGGCGCTGGTGGCGGACGCGCGCCCCTGCCGTCGGGGCGACGCCTGGGAGTGGGACGGGGTGCGATTCGAGATGCTGCACCCAGGGGCGGAGGACGCCCGCATCCGCAAGGCCAACAATCGCAGCTGCGTGCTGCGCGTCTCGGCGGGCGGCGCCAGCATGCTCCTGACGGGCGACATCGAACTCGAGGCCGAGGAGACGCTGCTCGCACGAGGCGCATCGGCGCTGCGTTCGGCCGTGCTGCTGGCGCCGCACCACGGCAGCGTGAGCTCCTCGGGCCCCGAATTCCTCGCCGCGGTCGCGCCCTCGCTGGTGGTGGTGCCTGCGGGCTACCGGAATCGCTTCGGTCATCCGAGCCCGAGCGTCCTGGCGCGCTACGGCGCGCTCGAGGCGCGCGTGCTGCGCACGGATCTCGATGGTGCGGTGAGCGTGCGGCTCGCGCCGCAAGGCATCGCGGCGTGGGGCGAGCGCGCCGCCCGCCCGCGCTACTGGCGCAGCGCGTCGCCGCGCTCGTAGATCGCGCGCCGCCGGGTAGTGGATAATGCGCCGCCGGCGCCTGCCGGCGCGAGGGACGGGGAGATCATCGAGTGTCCGAAGCGCGTCAACGATCCGTGCTCTGCGCCTCCGGCGCCGGGCTGCACCGGGTGGCGTATCGCGAATGGGGCGACCCGCGCAATCCGCGGGTGCTGGTCTGCGTCCACGGCCTGACGCGTTGCGCCCGCGATTTCGACCGGCTCGCAGCGGCCATGAGCGATCGCTACCGCGTCGTCTGCCCGGACGTCGTCGGGCGGGGCGATTCCGACTGGTTGCGCGACCCGATGCGCTACGCGATCCCGCAGTACGTCGCCGACATGGTGACGCTGATCGCGCGGCTCGACGTCGAGACCGTGCACTGGGTCGGAACATCGATGGGCGGGTTGATCGGCATGTCGCTCGCCGCGCAGGAGGGCACGCCCGTGGCGAGGCTGGTGCTGAACGATGCCGGCCCGGTGGTCACCAAGGCGTCGCTCGAGCGCATCGCAACCTACGTCGGGCTCGCGCCGCCGATGCCGACCTTCGAGGCGGCCGAGCAGCTGGTGCGCCTGGTGAGCGCGCCGTTCGGGCCGCACACCGACGAGGAGTGGCGGTTTCTCACGGAAGTCGTGGTGCGCAGGCTCGCCGACGGCGGCTACCGGTTTCACTACGATCCGCGCATTGCGGAGCCGTTGCGCCGCGATCCGCCCGAGAAGGACCTGGAATTCTGGCCCGTGTTCGACGCGGTGCGCTGCCCGACGCTCGTGCTGCGGGGCGAGCACTCGGACCTGCTCACGCGCGAGACCGTGGCGCAGATGGGGACGCGGGGACCGCGGGCGAAGAGCGTGGAGATTCCGGGCGTCGGCCATGCGCCGACGCTGCTGCATGCCGATCAGATCGCGCGGGTGCGGGAGTTCCTGCTCGGGCCCTAGCGCGCCGCGGCTTCGTACCAGGATTTCGAGCGGTTCACGACGCTCACGACGAGGAGCATCACCGGCACCTCGATCAGCACGCCCACCACGGTGGCGAGGGCGGCGCCCGATTCGAAGCCGAACAGGCTGATCGCCGCCGCCACCGCGAGCTCGAAGAAGTTCGACGCGCCGATGAGCGCCGAGGGGCAGGCGACGTCGTGCCGCTCGCCGAGCGCGCGGTTGGCGAGATAGGCGAGGCCGGAATTGAAGAAGACCTGGATCAGGATCGGCACCGCGAGCATCGCGATGACGAGCGGCTGGCGCAGGATCGCCTCGCCCTGGAAGGCGAACAGCAATACCAGCGTCGCCAGCAGCGCGAGCACCGACCCGGGCTGCAGCGCGCCGAGCAGGCGCTCGAGGGCCGCGGCGCCGCCGCGCGCGAGCACGCGCCGCCGCAGCGCCTGCGCGCCGATGACCGGGATGACGATGTACAGCACCACCGACGTGAGCAGCGTGTCCCAGGGAACCGCGATGGCGGAAATGCCCAGCAGCAGGCCGACGATGGGAGCGAACGCGAACACCATGATNNATGCACAGCGCCACCCACAGCGTCAGCCAGCGTTCGAAGAGGCTGAGCCGCTGGCTCATGCGCCAACGTCCTCGGGCCGGAATCTGGCGATCGCCGCGACGCGGAGCCATCGTTCAAAGTCGGTGAGGCTGCCCCTGGCGCCGTCCATTCCCAAGCCTAGGGAATTGGTCTCCTGCGGTCAAACCCGGCGGCTCGAGTCCCTGGATTTGCCACGACTCGGCCCTGCCAGGTGGCGGCCGCGGCGGCCGTTCGCCGGGCGGCATGGCGCTTTTCGCGGATTCTTGGTGGAATGGCGCCCGTGCGCTCGATCCTGCTCGCCCTGCTGTTCATGCCGCTCCTCGCGCTGGCGGGCGCTTCGGAGCATGCGCCGAAGGGCACCTTTGCCGAGTCCTTCCTCGATTTTCCCGACGAGGTGCGCGACGCGGCGAAGGCGCGCCGGCGGGTCATCGTCTTCTTCGAACAGGAGGGCTGCCCGGCCTGCCTGCGCATGGCGAAGACCACGTTCGTCGATGCCGCGGTCACCGAGCGGCTGAAACAGCGCTTCGTCCTCGTCGCGATCGACCTGTTCGGGTCCCGCGACACGGTCTGGCTGGATGGCGTGTCGCGCGCGGAGAAGGCGCTCGCCGCGCAGCTCGGCGTCCGGGCCACGCCGACCATGATGGTCCTCGACGAGCAGGGCAAGACCCTCCAGCAGTTCGTCGGCTATCGCGATCCGCGGGCGTTCCTCGCCATTCTCGAGGCCGCCGCGCCGAAGTAGGGCAGCGGGGCGCTAGCGCCCCGCGAACAGGCCGCGGGCGATCATGTTGAGCTGCGCCTGGGAGGTGCCGCCGCCGATCTGGAACATGCGCACGTCGCGCAGCATGCGCTCGAGCGGCAGATCGCGCGAATAGCCGGCGGCGCCGAACATCTGCAGGGACTCGCTGACCACCTCGAAGGCCGTGTGGCCGCTGAACGCCTTGGCAATCGACGCGTCCTTCATCTGCGGCAGCATCACGTTGTTGGCCAGCGGCCGCGCGTTGCAGGCGGCCCGGTAGATGAGCAGGCGCATGGCCTCGAGCGCGATTTCGCTCTCGGCCATCAGCCATTCCAGCCCCTGGAAGTCCTTCAGCCTGCGGCCAAAGGCCTCCCGCCGGCAAAGATAGTCCACCGCCAGATCGTGCGCGCCCTGCGCGAGACCGAGGGCGACGGAGGACGCGCCGACACGCTGCGCGTTGTAGCCGTTCATCAGCTTCTTGAAGCCGTCCTTCGGGTCCCGCACGACGAGGTTGGCGGCCGGCACGCGGCAGCCGTCGAAGATCAGCTCGGCCTCCGGGATGCCGCGCAGGCCCATCGCATCCTCGACCCGGCCGATGGTGAAGCCCGGGGTGCCGAGGTCGACGAGGATGCCGCCGATGCCCTGGTCGGCGCCGCCCGCGTCGACGATCCGGGCGAACACGAGGTTGGTGCGCGAGATGCCGCCGCCGGTGATCCAGTGCTTGGTGCCGTGGATCACGTAATGCCCGTCGCGCTCGGTTGCCGTGGTGCGCAGCGCGGTGAGATCCGTGCCCGCGCCGGGCTCGGTCATGCCGATCGCCGGCTTGTCGCCCTCGGCGAGGATGCGCCGCGCCGTCTCGCGCTGCTGCGCTTCCGTGCCGTACGCCATGACGCAGCCCAGCGCGCCCATGTTGGTCTCGACGACGATGCGCGCGGTGACGCCGCAATACCGGGCGATGGTCTCGATGGCGAGCACCGCGTCGATCAGCGGCCGCTCGGCGCCGCCGAAGCGCCGCGGGATGGTCATGCCGAGGAGGCCGGCCTGGCGCAGCACCTCGACGTTCTCGTGCGGATACTCGTGGTTGCGGTCCCAGCGCGCCGCCTTCGGGGCGAACACGTCGCGCCCGAGGCGCTCGGCGAGTTCGACCAACTGCTGCTGTTCGTCCGTGAGCTGGAAATCCATCGCGGCCTGTCTCCGTGGCGCGCGCGTCGCGCGGCTAGCGACATTGTCGCTTGAATCTGCTATTTTCCGCACCAGCGAAATCACACTTTGGGAACGCGCGCGAATTGAAACGAGACCTGGTTTCGGGCGGGACCACCGCTGAAGCGGCGGAGCTCTACGGGATCCGGAGCTGGGGCGCCGGGTATTTCGACATCGGCGAGGACGGGACGGTGCACGTCATGGTGCCGTTCGGCGACCGGCGCGTCGGCGCGAGCCTCATGGCGATCATCGCGGGCATGCGCCAGCGCGGGCTGCAGATGCCGGTGCTGCTGCGCATCGAGAACCTGCTCGACAGCCAGATCTCGCTGCTCAACGACAGCTTCAACCGGGCGATCCGCGCGCTGCAGTACGGCGGCGCCTATCGCGGCGTGTTCCCGATCAAGGTCAACCAGCAGTGCCACGTGATCGGCGAGATCGCGCGCTTCGGGGCGCGCTACGGCCACGGCCTGGAGGCCGGCAGCAAGGCCGAGCTGCTGATCGCGCTCGCCCACCTCGACCCGGACACCGGCTACATCATCTGCAACGGCTACAAGGACACGGAGTTCGTGTCCCTCGGCCTGCAGGCGCTGAAGCTCGGCTACAAGTGCTTCTTCGTCATCGAGACGCCGACCGAGCTGCCGATCATCCTCGAGGAGAGCCGGCGCCTGGGCATCCGGCCGATGCTCGGCGTGCGCGTGAAGCTGTCCTCGCGGGTGGGCGGCTACTGGAACGAGTCGAGCGGCGACCGCAGCATCTTCGGGCTGACCACCGAGCAGATCGTCGGCCTGGTCGACGCCCTGCGCGAGCACGAGATGCTCGACTGCGTGCAGCTCCTGCACTACCACCTCGGCTCGCAGATTCCCAACATCCGCGACATCCGCAGCGCGGTGCTGGAGGCGTGCCGCTACTACGTGGACCTGCGCAAGGAGGGCGCCGCCCTCGGCTTCCTCGACCTCGGCGGGGGCCTCGCGGTGGACTACGACGGCTCGCAGACCAACTACGAGTACAGCAAGAACTACTCGCTGGACGAGTACTGCTCGGACATCGTCGAGACGATCATGACCACGCTCGACCCCGAGGGGATCGAGCACCCGGTCGTCATCACCGAGTCGGGGCGCGCCGTGGTGGCGTACTCGTCGGTGCTGCTGTTCGACATCCTGGACGTCACGCGCTTCGATCCGGGCGAGGTCCCGGAGCCGCAGGCGGGCGAGCACGAGCTGATCGGCAACCTGCGCGACACGCTGAAGAACGTCAATCCGAAGAACCTGCAGGAGTGCCACAACGACGCCGCCTACTACCGCGGCGAGATGCGCGAGCTGTTCAAGCACGGCCGGGTGCGGCTGCGCCAGCTCTCGCTGGCGGAGAACATCTTCCTGCAGATCGTGCGCGCCATCGCGCGGGAGCTCCCCGGCGCGAAGCGCGTGCCCCTCGGGCTCGACGCGCTCGAGGAGTCGCTCTCGGACATCTATTACGGCAACTTCTCGGTGTTCCAGTCGCTGCCGGACGTCTGGGCGATCGAGCAGGTGTTCCCGATCATGCCGGTGCACCGGCTCAACGAGGCGCCGACGCGCCAGGCGATCATCGCCGACATCACCTGCGACTCGGACGGCAAGATCGACCAGTTCATCGGCGTGCGCGGCATCCGCAAGACCCTGCCGCTGCACCCGCTGGCCAACGGCGACCCGTACTACCTCGGCGTGTTCCTCGTCGGCGCCTACCAGGAGACGCTGGGCGACCTGCACAACCTGATGGGCGACACGAACGTCGTCAGCGTGCGCATCCACGAGGACGGCAGCTTCGACTTCGTGCGCGAGATCGACGGCGACTCGATCGCCGACGTGCTGAGCTACGTCGAGTACCAGCCGCAGCAGCTGCTCGAGCAGTTCCGGGTCACCGCCGAGCAGGCGGTGCGCAAGGGGCGCATCTCGGCGAGCGAGCGCCAGACGATCTTCGAGGCGTTCTCGGCGAGCATGCGCGGCTACACCTACTTCGAAGAGTGAAGCGGACATGGCGACGGTTCTGATCGTCGGCGCGGGCGGCGTCGGCCAGGTGGTGGCGCACAAGTGCGCGCAGGTGCCCGAGGTGTTCTCGCACATCGTGCTCGCCAGCCGCACGCTGGAGAAGTGCCGCCGCATCGCGGCGCAGATCGCCCGGCCGGTGGAGACCGCCCAGGTCGACGCGGACGACGTGGCGCAGATGACGGCGCTCATCCAGCGCGTGCGGCCCGACGTGGTGATCAACGTCGCGCTGCCGTACCAGGACCTGCACATCATGGACGCCTGCCTGGCGGGCGGCGCGGACTACGTCGACACGGCGAACTACGAGCCGCTGGACGTCGCGAAGTTCGAGTACAAGTGGCAGTGGGCCTACCAGGACCGCTTCCGCAGCCGCGGCCGCATGGCGCTGCTCGGCAGCGGCTTCGATCCCGGGGTGACCAACGTCTTCACGGCGTGGCTCGCGAAGCACGAATTCGACACCATCGAGACGCTCGACATCATCGATGCCAACGCGGGTGCGCACGGCCAGCCGTTCGCGACCAACTTCAACCCGGAGATCAACATCCGGGAGGTGACCGCGGAGGGGCGCTACTGGGAAGGGGGCGAGTGGAAGACGACGCCCCCGCTTTCGGTGAACCGCCTGTACGACTTCCCGGAAGGCATCGGGCCGATGAAGATCTATCTCCTGTACCACGAGGAGCTGGAATCCATCGCCAAGAACTTCCCGACGCTGAAGCGCGCCCGCTTCTGGATGACCTTCTCGGAGAACTACCTCACCCACCTGCGCGTGCTGCAGAACGTCGGCATGACGCGCATCGACCCGGTGGTGTTCCAGGGGCGGGAGATCGTGCCGATCCAGTTCCTCAAGGCGCTGCTCCCCGACCCGGCGAGCCTCGGGCCGCTCACCAAGGGGCGCACGTGCATCGGCTGCCTGGTGCGCGGCCGCAAGGGCGGCAAGGACAAGGTGGCGTTCCTCTACAACATCTGCGACCACGAGGCGTGTTTCCGCGAGGTCGGCTCGCAGGCGATTTCCTACACCACCGGCGTGCCGGCGATGATCGGCGCGAAGATGATGGCGACCGGCAAGTGGCGCGGCGCAGGCGTGTTCAACATGGAGGAGTTCGACCCCGATCCCTTCATGGAGGACCTCAACCGCTACGGCCTGCCCTGGACCCTGCAGACGCTCGATGCGCCGATGGATTGAGCGCTCGCGGCGCGTGCCGCGGAGCGCGTGAGCGGGGTCGCCGCGCCCGCCGTGGAGAGCCTGCGCACCGAGCGCTTTCGCCGGCTGGACACCGCGCGCGTGCCCACGCCCTGTTTCGTCGTCGACGAGGTCTCGATCGAGGACAACCTGAAGATTCTCGCGCGCGTGCAGCGCGACAGCGGCGCCAAGGTGCTGCTCGCGCTGAAGGCGTTTTCGATGTTCAGCCTCGCGCCGCTCGTGGCGCGCTACCTGTCGGGCACCTGCGCGAGCGGCCTGCACGAGGCGCGCCTCGGCCGCGAGGCGTTCGGCGGCGAGGTGCACACCTTCTCCGCGGCCTATGCCGAGCGCGACCTGCGGGAGATTCTCGAGATCTCGGACCACGTCGTCTTCAACTCGCCCTCGCAATGGGCGCGCTTCCGGCCGCTCGCGCGCGCGGCGGCGGCGCGGCGCCCCGGCCTGCGGTTCGGCCTGCGGGTCAATCCGGAGCACTCGGAGGGCGAGGTGCCGCTGTATGACCCCTGCGCGCCGCACTCCCGCCTCGGCATCGTGCGCTCGCAGTTTCCGGCCGACGACCTGGACGGGATCAGCGGATTGCACTTCCACACGCTCTGCGAGCAGAGCTTCGCGCCCCTCGCGCGCACCGTGGCCGCCTTCGAGGCGAAGTTCGGCGAGTTCATTCCGCGCATGGACTGGATCAATTTCGGCGGCGGGCATCACATCACGCGGCCGGACTACGAGGTGGACGCGCTCGTCGCGCTGCTGCGCGGCTTCCGCGAGCGCCATGGCGTGGCGCTGTATCTCGAGCCCGGGGAGGCAATCGCCTGGCAGGGCGGCGTGCTCGTCGCCGAGGTGCTCGACCTGGCGTGGAACGGCATGCCGCTCGCGCTGCTCGACACCTCCGCCACCTGCCACATGCCCGACGTGATCGAGATGCCGTACCGGCCGCGCATCATCGGCAGCGGCGCGCCCGGCGAGCACGCGCAGACCTATCGCCTCGGCGGGCTGACCTGCCTCGCCGGCGACGTGATCGGCGACTTTTCGTTTCCCGAGCCGCTGCGCGTCGGCCAGCGCCTCGTGTTTGAGGACATGGCGCTCTACACGATGGTGAAGACGACGACATTCAATGGCACGCGGCTGCCGAGCATCGCGATCTGGAACTCGCGGACCGACGCCCTGCGGGTCGTGCGCGACTTCGGCTACGACGACTTCCGGAGCCGCCTGTCATGAGCAGCCTGGTGCAGGCCGGCCGGTTCCTGGCGAGCGAGGTGCCGGATCTGGCGCCGGAGGCGGCGCGCTTCCATGTGCTGCCCGTGCCATACGAAAAAACGGTGTCGTACGGCGGCGGCACGGCGCAGGGCCCGGCGGCGATTCTCGAAGCCTCGAGCCAGCTCGAGCGCTGGGACGGCGCGAGCGATCCCGGCGAGCAGGGCATCTACACCTGGCCCGCCGTGGACTGCGCGCGCGCGCCCGAGACGGTGTTGGCGGCGATCGCCGCGGACGTGGCGCGCGTCCTGCGGCTCGGCAAGTTCCCCGTCGTGATCGGCGGCGAGCACACGGTGACCTGGGGCGTGATCCAGGGCTACCTGGAGGCTGGCGAGCGCGATTTCGGCGTCGTGCAGATCGACGCCCATGCGGACCTGCGCGACGCGTACGAGGGCTCCAAGCTCAGCCACGCCTGCGTCATGCGCCGCGTGGTGGAGGCCGGCGTCCCGCTGTTTCAGCTGGGCAACCGCGCCTACTCGCAGGAAGAGCGCGCGGCACGCGCGGCGCACGGCGTCCGCTATCTGGACGCGGACGCGCTGGTGCCGGGCAACGTCTCCCACTTCACGCTGCCGGAGGAGTTCCCGCCGAGGGTCTTCTTCACGCTGGACGTCGACGGCATGGACCCGTCGGTGCTGCCGGCGACCGGCACCCCGGTGCCTGGCGGCCTCGGCTGGTACCAGACGCTCGGCCTGTTCGAGTCCGTGGCGCGCCAGCGGCGCATCATCGGCTTCGACATTCTGGAATTCGCGCCGATCGCCGGCTTCCATGCGTTCGATTTCGCCGCCGCATTGCTCGTCTACAAGATGATGGGCATCGTGCAACGGCACTCGCGGTAACCGGCAGCCCAACCCGATCACTCCCGGAGGAACCCTCATGGCCGTCAAACCCCAGGACTTCCACACCCAGCTGCTGGCGCAGCAGGGCGTCGCGCTGCCGCCGGAGCGTGCCGATGCGCTGGCCACGACGCTCGCCGCCCAGTTGCAGACCGAGCGCGCCGCCACGCACGCGCTCGCGTTCGAGCGCGAGCCGTCGGCGTTCATCCGCGTGCTGGAAGGGGGCGCGCGATGAGCGAACTGCTCGCGCTGTCGGCCACGGAGCTGGCGAGCCGCATCCGCGCACGGCGCGTGTCGGCGAGCGAGGCGATGCAGGAGACCCTCGCCGCCGCGAAGCGCGCGCATGCCAGGCTCAACTGTTTCGTGCGCATCGACGAGGCCTCGGCGCTGGCTGCCGCGCGCCTGGCCGATCTGGAGATCGAACGCGGACACCTGCGAGGGCCGCTGGCCGGCGTGCCGATGGCGCACAAGGACATGTACTACCGCGAGGGCGTGGCGTCATCCTGCGGATCGCGCATCACGCGCGAGCGACCGGCGCCCGCCACGGCGACGGCGCTGCGCCGGCTGGACGCGGCCGGGGCGCTGCAGTTCGGCGTGCTCAACATGACCGAGTTCGCCTACGGCCCGACCGGGCACAACTACCACCTCGGACACTGCCGCAACGCGTGGCATCCGGACTATCTCACCGGCGGGTCCTCGAGCGGATCCGGGACCTCGCTCGCCGCGCGGGCCAATTTCGCCGCGCTCGGCTCGGACACCGGCGGCTCGGTCCGTCTGCCTGCGCATTTCTGCGGGGTGACCGGATTGAAGACGACCACGACCCGCGTTTCGCGGGCGGGCGCCATGCCGCTGTCGTTCTCGCTGGACACGGTCGGGCCGCTGGCGCGCACGGCGGAAGACTGCGCGCTGCTGCTGGGCGTGCTGGCGGGACAGGATCCCGCCGACGCCACGACGAGCGCGCGCCCCGTGCCCGATTACGTTGCGGCGCTCGCGCGACCCGTGAAGGGGCTGCGCATCGGAGTGCCCAAGGGCTATTTCTACGACGGCATCGACGCCAGCATCGAGCGGCTGGTGCGCTCGAGCCTGGACGTGTTTCGCGCGCAGGGCTGTGAAATCGTCGACGTGGACGTGCCCGACATCGAGCCCTGGAACCAGGCCGCCACCGCCGTGATCGCCGCGGAAGCGGCCGCGCTCCACGCCGACTGGCTGCGCGAGCGGCCGCAGGATTACTCCGACCAGGTGCGCGCGCGGCTCGAACTCGGTGCGGCCGTGGGCGCCACGCAATACATCAACGCGCTGCGCCTGCGCAGCCACGCACTGGAGACATGGCTCGCCGGGGTCATGTCGCAGGTCGACGTCGTGCATGCGCCCTGCGTCGCTTTCGCGACGCCGACGATCGCCGAGACGGACGTCGGCGGGGGGCCGAAGATGGGGCAGGTGCTCGCCCAGGTGACGCGCCTCATGCGCCCGGTGAACTTTCTCGGCCTGCCCTCGCTCGCCGTGCCCTGCGGATTCCAGCCGCACGGGCTGCCGTGCGCGTTCCAGCTGATCGGCCGGCCGTTCGACGAGGCCTTGCTCCTGCGGCTCGGGCACGCCTACCAGGGCGCCACCGATTGGCACGCACGGTTGCCCGGATGATTTTTGTCAAGAATCCGGGGTGGCGCGCCGGATATCGTTAGGGCGCTGACAGTTCATTGCCTGGGTTCAGTCCTCCTCCCTCGACGCCCAGGCCTGCCAGCAGCCCCCTGACTTCACTCCCGCTTGCCTGCAGGGGCCAGGACAAGCCGAGCGGGAGCTCCATTCCTGGGCTAGAGCACGCCCGCCGCGATTCCCGCCGCCAGCGTCGCGCCGAGTTCCTCGCACTGCGCGAGGATCGGCGGCGTCACCTCGCGCAGCGCGAGGATCGGATCGCGCACCTTCTTCAGACGCAGGCCGGTGACGATGCGCTCGACCGACGTGATGGCCCCCCGGCCATCCTGGCCCGCCGACACGAACAGCGCCCAGGGCCGCCCCTCGACGCGGCCTTCGCAGGGATAGAACACGCGCTCGAGGAAGTCCTTCATCATGCCCGACATGTAGCCGAAGTTCTCCGGCGTGCCGAGCGCGAGCGCGTCGGCGCCGAGCAGATCCTCGGCGCTGGCGTCCGCGCAGCGCTTGACGATCACGCGCACCTCGCCGTCGGCTTGCGCTTCGTGCAAGGCCGCGTGCGCGCCGCGCGCCACCGCTTCGGCCATCTGCGCGGTCTTCACGCCCTGCGTGTGGTAGACGATGAGCAGCGTCTTCATGTCTTCAGGCGGCGCGCCGGATCCTGCCGGTAGAAATTGCGGAAGAGCGCGTACAGGTCGGGGAAATCCGTCTGCAGCGCGTTGGGCGATTCGAAGAACGCCTCGCTGGCGACCGCGAAGAACTCGGCCTCGTGCTCGGCGGCGTACGGGTCGAGGAACGCGTCCTCGCCGGCCTCCACGGACGCGCGGAAGCGCGCCAGTTCCCGATCGAGGNNCGCGCCTCGGGGGAAGGCAGCGGCGGCACGCCGTCCACCTCGCCGTCCATCATGTCGAGCTTGTGCGCGAACTCGTGGATGACGACGTTCGCGCCGCCTTCGGCGACGCTGCCGGCATCGGCGAGCGCATCCCAGGAGAGCACCACCGGGCCGCCGGGCCACGATTCCCCCGCGAGTTCGTCCTCCCACTCGTGCACCACGCCGTGCTCGTCGGTCTCGGTGCGGTTGACCCTGAATTCGGCTGGATGGACGACGATGCCGACCCAGCCCTCGTACCAG
Organism: Betaproteobacteria bacterium UBA6904; assembly: GCA_002451175.1. Lineage (GTDB taxonomy): Bacteria > Pseudomonadota > Gammaproteobacteria > Burkholderiales > SG8-39 > 2-02-FULL-66-14. The sequence goes on along the minus strand of DKBI01000259.1, from coordinate 11,511 downwards.
TCCAGACCCAGCTCGAGCACGGGCAGGCACGCCTGCAACGCGATCGACAGCCGGTCCGCATCCGCGAGCACCGCGCCGCGCACCGGGGTGATCTCCTTCTCCGCGAGCAGCACGACCGCCATGTCCTTCAGCCGCTGCTCCTCCAATGGGGTCAGACCCCAAAGGAAAGGCAGGCGCGCGCGCACGTGGCGCCAGAGGCGCTCCTGCAGCGGATGCGCCGCGAGCGTGCGGCGGCGGCGCCAGTCGCGCAGCCAGCCCATCAGCGCCGGCCGCGCGACACGATGGTCACGCCGGCAAGAATGAGCGCGATGCCTGCCGCGTGATGCAGCTGCAGGCGTTCGCCGAGGAACAGGATCGCCATGAGACTGCCGGCGAGCGGGATGAGGTGCAGGTAGGCGCCGGCGCGAGCGGCGCCGATCTCGGCGACGCCGCGCTCCCACATCAGGTAGCAGAGGATGGAGGGAAACACCGCGAGATACAGGATGCCGAACACGACGCCCATGCGCCACTCGGTGTGTCCGCCGGCCGCGACGTCGAGCATGTAGGCGGGAATCCCGCCCGCCATGCCGGCGAGCATGACGGCCAGCATGAACGACAGCGGGTGCAGGCCAGCCGGTCTCCAGCGCAGGCACACGGTGTAGATCGACCACAGCAGCACGTTGGCGAGCAGCCACAGGTCCCCCCGTTCAATCCGCAGCGCACCGAGCTCGCCCGGGTCGAGCCGCGCCACGATAGCGATCACGCCGCTGAACGAGACCAGCAGGCCGAGTGCCGTCCGTGGACTGATCCGCTCGCCGAAAAGCGCCCACGCGGCCAGCGGGATCACTCCCGGCGTCACGGACTGCAGGAGCACGGCATTGGTCGCGGTGGTCTGCTCGATGCCCAGGTAACCGATGCCGTTGTAGAGGACTGTCCCGCAGGTGCCGAAGAAGAGCACTGCTTTCCAGCCTGCGCGCAGCGCGGCCCGGTCGCGCCACAGGTGCGGCCAGGCGAACGGCGCCAGGATGACGATCGCGAACGCCCAGCGCCAGAACGCCATCGCCAGGGGCGTGACGTGGGGCACCACGGCCCGCGCCACGATCCAGTGCGCCGCCCACAGCAGCGCGGTGAGCGCGAGCAGCAGGTGCGCGGAGAGGCGGACGGGCGAAGCGCGCGACATGGCTCGCTACAATACCGCATGGTTTCCGTCGTCCAACTGCATCCGCAATCGAGCGCCGCGGCGCTCGCGCCGCTCGCCGAGGGGCTGCCGGCCGCCGAGCACGCGCCGATCGCGCACGCGCTCGGCTTCGCCGAGCCGCGCTACGCCGGGCAGGTGCTCTCGACGGGGGAGCCGGTCTGGCCGCACGCCCTCGGCCTCGCGGCCGGCCTTGCCGGGGTTGGCGTGGATGCGGCGACGCGCGCCGCGGGCATCCTGTTCGCGCTGCCCAAGCAACTCGGCGGAATCGACCCGCTGCGCGCCGAGTTCGGGGAGGAGATCGCGGCGCTGGCGGGCGGCGTGGAGCGGCTCTACCGCCTGCGCGTCGTGACGCGCGGCGACGCGGGCGATCAGAACGAGATCCTGCGCAAGATGGTGCTCGGCATGGTCGAGGACGTGCGCGTGGTGCTCATACGGCTCGCCTCGCGCACGCAGTCCCTGCGCTGGTTCGCGAAGAACCCGATCGCGGAGCGCGAGTCCTATGCGCGCGAGACGCTCGACATCTACGCGCCGCTCGCCAACCGCCTCGGCGTGTGGCAGCTGAAGTGGGAACTCGAGGACCTGTCGTTCCGTTTTCTCGAACCGGATCTCTACCGCCAGATCGCGCAGATGCTGGAGGAACGGCGCGCCGAGCGCGAGCAGTACATCCGCGATGCGATGGCGGCGCTCGGCAAGGCGCTGGTCGCGGCCGGCGTGCATGCGGAGATCGCCGGCCGGCCGAAGCACATCTATTCGATCTGGAGCAAGATGCGCTCGAAGGGGCTGGAATTCTCCCAGGTCTACGACGTGCGCGCCCTGCGGGTCATCGCGGCGAATGTGCGCGACTGCTATACCGCGCTCGGCGTCGCGCACGACCTGTGGCAGCCGATCCCGAAGGAATTCGACGACTACATCTCCCGGCCCAAGGGCAACAACTACCAGTCGCTGCACACGGCGGTGATCGGTCCCGCCGGGCGCACGCTCGAAGTGCAGATCCGCACCGAGGAGATGCACCGGCAGGCCGAGTACGGCATCGCCGCGCACTGGCGCTACAAGGAGGGCGGGCCGTCCAGGGCGCAGGGCGCGTTCGACAACAAGATCGCCTGGCTGCGGCAGCTGCTCGCGTGGCGCGACGAGGTCGCCGGCAGCGGCAACTGGGCCGAGCGCACGCGCGCCGCCGCGCTCGACGACACGGTGTACGTGCTCACGCCGCAGGGCAAGGTCATCGACCTGCCGGCGGGCGCGACGCCGGTGGACTTTGCCTACGCGCTGCACAGCGACGTGGGGCATCGCTGCCGGGGGGCGAAGGTCGACGGGCAGATGGTGACCCTGGACACGCCGCTGCGCAGCGGCCAGCGCGTCGAGATCGCGGTGGCGAAGTCCGGCGGGCCGTCGCGCGACTGGCTGAACGCGGAGCGCGGATTCCTCCACACGCACCGCGCGCGCCAGAAGGTGCGCCAGTGGTTCAACGCCGAGGCGCTCGCGGAAACGATCGCGGCAGGGCGCGCGATCGTCGAGCGCGAGGCGCGGCGCGAGGGCGCGCTGCAGGCGAAGCTGGAGACGCTCGCCTCGCGCCTCGGTTTCGCGCGGCCGGACGAGCTGTTCGCCGCCGTGGCGCGCGACGAAGTCAATCTGCGGCAACTGCAGGTCACGCTGCGCGCGATGGCGGGCATCGCCGCGCCGGCCGTCGCGGCGCCCGCGCCAGTGCCCGCGCGCCGCAGCAAGCCCGCCGCCGACAGCGGCATCCTCGTGGTCGGCATGGACCGGCTGCTGACCCAGCTCGCGAAATGCTGCAAGCCCGTGCCCCCGGATCCGATCCGCGGCTTCGTGACGCGCGGCAAGGGCGTGTCGATCCACCGCGAAGACTGTCCGAGCCTGAAGCGGCTGGCCGAGCGGCACCCGGAGCGGCTCATGGATTCGGATTGGGGCACGAAGCCCGGGGGCGCGTTTGCCGTCGACATGGTGCTCACGGCGGCCGATCGGCCCGGGTTGCTGCGCGACGTCGGCGAGGCGCTCGCCAGGGAGCGCATCAACGTCACCGCGGTGCGGACGCAGAGCCGCGACGATCTCGCGCACATGCGCTTCTCGTTCGATGTCGAGGACCTGCTGCAGTTCCGGCGGGCAATCGCCGCCGTCAAGGAAGTCCACGGCGTGATCCGCGCAGCGCGCGGCTGAGGCGGCGCGGCGCGCCGCGGCTACGCGGCGTTCGGCAGCGGCGCGGGCGCCAGCCGCGGGGCGCGCGCCCAGGCGTTCACCGCGAGCTGCTGCAGGAGATCTTCCTGCACCGGCCGCTTGCTGCGCCGCGCGGCGAGCCGCTCGTAATTGCCGCCCGCGTGCATCGTCCAGGTCTGCTGCAGGTCGTCGAGATACGCCTGCAGGCCCTCGCGGATGACGCGCGCCTTGAGCGCCGGGTCGAGCACGGGAAATGCCAGCTCGATGCGCCGGAAGAAGTTCCGGTCCATCCAGTCCGCGCTCGCGAGGTACACGTCGTCGGCGCCGTCGTTGCCGAAGTAGAACACGCGCGTGTGCTCGAGGAACCGGCCGACGATGGAGCGCACGCGGATGCGTTCCGACAGCCCCTCCACGCCGGGCCGTAGCGCGCACACGCCGCGCACGATGAGATCGATTTCCACGCCGGCCTGCGATGCCGCGTAGAGCTCCTCGATCAGCTCCGGCTCCAGCAGCGCGTTCATCTTGGCGATGATGCGCCCGGGGCGGCCCTCCTTCGCCAGGCGCGCTTCGTTGCGCACCGCGCCGACGACCTTGCGATGCAGCGTGAACGGCGACACCCAGAGATGCTTCATGCGGCTCGCCCGCCCGAGTCCGGTGAGCTGCTTGAAGACTTCGTTGACGTCGGCGCAGATGTCCTCGTTCGTGGTCATGAGCCCGAAGTCCGTGTACATCCGGGCGGTGCGCGGGTGGTAGTTGCCGGTGGCGAGGTGCGCATAGCGCCGCAGCACCGGGCCCGCCGGCGCGTCCTCGCGCCGCACGACGAGCGCCATCTTGGCGTGCGTCTTGTGGCCGACCACGCCGTAGATGACGTGCGCGCCGACTTCCTCCAGGCGCGACGCCCAGGCGATGTTCACCTCCTCGTCGAAGCGCGCCATCAGCTCGAGCACCACCGTGACTTCCTTGCCGAGACGCGCCGCCTGGATGAGGATGTCCATCAGCTCGGAATCCGTGCCGGTGCGGTACACCGTCTGCTTGATCGCGATCACCCGCGGATCGCTGACCGCGGTGCGGATGAACTCGATGACCGGGTCGAACGACTGATACGGGTGGTGCAGCAGGAGATCGCCCGTGCGCAGCGCGGCGAAGATGTCCTGCGTGCGCGCCAGCGCCTCGGGGAGCCCGGCCTGGAACCGCGGGTACTTGAGGTCCGGGCGGTCGACCTGGTCGGGCACTTCGCGCAGGCGGTACAGGTTCACCGGCCCGGCGACGCGGTAGACGTCGACTTCCTCGAGGCCGAACTGCTGCTGCAGAAACTCGCCCGTGGCCTGCGAGCAGCTGTCGGCCAGCTCCAGCCGCACGGCATCGCCGAAGTGGCGGTGCAGCAGCTCGCTCTGCACGGCGATGCGCAGGTTCTTGATCTCTTCCTCGTCGACGAACAGGTCGGAATTGCGCGTCACGCGGAATTGGTGGCAGCCCTTGACTTCCATGCCGGTGAACAGCTCGTCGACGTGCGCGTGCAGGATCGACGACAGGAACACGAAGCCGTTCGGCGCACCGGCGATCTCCGCCGGCATGCGGATGACGCGCGGCAGCGCGCGCGGCGCCTGCACGATGGCCGCGCGCGACTTGCGGCCGAAGGCGTCGCGGCCCTCCAGCTCGATGGCGAAATTCAGACTCTTGTTGAGCACGCGCGGGAACGGATGCGCGGGGTCGAGGCCGATCGGCGTCAGCANNGGCAGCAGCTCGCGGAAGAAATAGTCCTTCACCCAGGCGCGCTGCGCGTCGGTCCAGCCTTCGCGCTTCGGAAACACGATCCCTTCGCGTGCCAGGGCGGGCAGCAGCACGTCGTTGAGCAGCCGGTACTGCTCCGCGATCAGCTCGTGCGCCTGCACCGTCACCAGGGCGAACACTTCGGCCGGGCGGCGGCCGTCGGGCCCCGATTCCTTGACCCCGACCTTGATCTGCTCCTTGAGTCCGGCGACGCGAATCTCGAAGAACTCGTCCAGGTTCGACGAGACGATGGTCAGGAAGCGCAACCGTTCGAGCAGCGGCACGGCGTCGTCCGCCGCCTGGGCGAGGACGCGCCGATTGAATTCGAGCAGACCGAGCTCGCGATTCAGGAAGTGCGACGGGGGGAGGGCTTTCTTGATCATTGCCGGAGGACAGCAGCGGCGCGACTATCTTACCAAATTGCGCCGCGCCCGAGCGCGCGGCGGCATGCCGGTTTGCCCTGACCGTGGCGCGATGGTAAATAGTCCCGCATGGCCAGACCCGAAGTGCTCGCCGCCGTCGATCTCGGCTCGAACAGCTTTCACCTGCAGGTGGGGCGCGCGCTGGACGGGCAGATCTACGCGCTCGACAGCCTGCGCGAGGGCGTGCGCCTCGGCGCCGGCCTGACGACCGACAAGCGCATCGACCGCGCCACGCAGGCGCGGGCGCTCGAGACGCTGTCGCGCTTCGGCGAGCGGCTGCGCGGCCTTCCCCGGCAGGCGGTGCGCGCGGTGGGCACGAACGCCGTGCGCGTCGCGAAGAACGCGCCGCAGTTTCTTCGCGAGGCGCGCGCCGCGCTCGGTTTCCCGATCGAGGTGATTTCCGGGCAGGAGGAGGCGCGGCTCATCTACCTGGGCGTGTCGCATTCGCTGCCGCCCGCCACGCATGCGCGCCTCGTGGTCGACATCGGCGGCGGCTCGACCGAGTTCATCATCGGCACCGGCTTCGAGCCGCGCCTGACGGAATCGCTGTACATGGGCTGCGTGAGCTGGAGCCTGCGCTTCTTCGAGGGCGGCCGCATCGACAAGGGGCGCATGAAGGCCGCGGAGCTGGCCGCCCGGCAGGAACTGTCGGGCATGGTGCGCGCCTACCGGGCGCAGGGCTGGCAGGAAGCGGTCGGCTCGTCGGGAACGGCGCGCGCGATCGAGACCGTGCTGGTCGAGGGCGGCTACGCCGAATCAGGGATCACGCGCGACGGGCTCGATCGCCTGCGCAGCCTGCTCATCAAGCACGAGCGCGCGGATCCGGATCGCATCGCCGGGCTGGGCGAGAACCGCGTCGCGGTGCTGCCCGGCGGGGTGGCGATCATGGGCGCGGTGCTCGAAGAGCTGGCGATCGAGAAGATGACCGTGTCCGACGGCGCGCTGCGGCACGGCGTGCTCTACGACCTGCTCGGCCGCGTGCAGCACGCGGACATGCGCGAGGCGACGGTGGCGCAGTTCACGCGCCGCTATCACGTCGACGCGCAGCAGGCCGAGCGGGTGCGGCGGCTCGCGCTGGCGATCTACGACGCCGCGCTCCGCGAGTCCGCGCGCGAGACCGAGGCGTCGCGCGACGACGACGCCGACCGGCTGCTGCTCGATTGGTCGGCGCGCCTCGCCGAAATCGGCCTGTCGATCGCGCACGCGCAGTACCATCGCCACTCCGCCTACGTGCTGTCCAACGCGGACATGCCGGGATTCTCGCGCATGGAGCAGCAGCGTCTGGCGCGCCTCGTGCTCGCGCATCGGGGCAAGTTGAACAAGGTCGAGGATCTCGGCGTCGAGGGCGGCGAATGGGTGCTGATTTTCGCCTTGCGTCTCGCGACGCTGTTTCTGCGCAGCCGCACCGACATCAAGGTGCCGCTGCTGCGCGCCTCCGCTGACGAAGCGGGATTCACGGTGGCGCTGCCGCAGGCCTGGCTCGACGAGAATCCGCTGACGGCCGATGCGCTGGAATCCGAGGCCGGCTACTGGAAGGCGGTCGGCATGCGCCTCGTCGTGGAGAACCTGTCGGACAAGAAGGTCGCGGCGCTGGCGCGCGCCTGACCGCGCCGGCTAGACGAAATCGGGCGACAGCACGGCGCGCACGACGACCTCGCCGCGGCTGCCGCGCGCACGATGCTCCAGCCACCACAGGCCGCCTTTGCGCACGCTCCAGCTCGCGGCGGAATCGCCGACCAGGCGCGCGGCCACTTCGCCCAGCGTCGGCTGGTGGCCCACGATGATCGTCGCGCCTGCCGCGTGATCGGGCCATCCCGCAGCGGTCAGCACGTCGCCGACCGCGGCGCCCGGCGCGAGACGGTCCACCGTCGCCACGGGCGCGCCGAGCGCGGCCGCGGTCTGCTGGGCGCGGCGCGCGGGGCTGGCGAGGACGCGATACCCCTCCGGCAGCCGATGCCGCAGCCAGGCCGCCATCTTGTTCGCCTGCCGGTGGCCCTTTGCCGTGAGTTCGCGCTCGAGGTCCCGGCCGCCGTCCTGCGCCTGCGCGTGCCGCCAGAGGATGAGCTGCATGACGACAGTTTAAGTCACGCGTTTCCGAATGAGCTAAAATCCCGCCCCTGCAGGCGCGTAGCTCAGCTGGTTAGAGCACTACCTTGACATGGTAGGGGTCGTTGGTTCGAGTCCAATCGCGCCTACCAATACCTTGCCGAACATCAGACTTCCTGACGGGTCGATCAAGAGCTACTCCGCGCCGGTGACGGTCGCGGAGGTGGCGGCGTCGATCGGCGCCGGCCTCGCGCGCGCCGCGCTCGCCGGCCGCGTGGATGGCCGGCTGGTGGATCTGAGCCACCGCCTCGAGGCCGATGCCGACGTGGCCGTCGTCACCGACCGGGATCCCGCGGGGGTCGAGATCCTGCGGCATTCCACGGCGCACCTGCTTGCGCATGCCGTGAAGGAATTGTTTCCCGATGCGCAGGTCACGATCGGCCCGGTGATCGAGAGCGGCTTCTACTACGATTTCTCCTACAAGCGCCCGTTCACGCCGGAAGACCTCGCCGCGATCGAGAAGCGCATGGCGCAGATCGCGCAGCGCGACCATCCGGTGACGCGCAAGCTGATGCCGCGCGACGCGGCGGTGAAGTTCTTCCGCGACCTGGGCGAGCANNTGGCGCGGCGACTCGAAGAACGAAATGCTCCAGCGCATCTATGGCACCGCCTGGCCGAAGAAGGAGGATCAGGACGCCTACCTGAAGATGCTGGAGGAGGCGGAGAAACGCGACCACCGGCGCCTGGGCACGCAGCTCGACCTGTTCCACATCCAGGACGAGGCGCCGGGCCTCGTCTTCTGGCACCCGAAGGGTTGGGCGCTCTGGCAGCAGGTCGAGCAGTACATGCGCCGCGTCTATCGCGACAACGGCTACCGCGAAGTGCGCGGCCCGCAGATCCTCGACCGCAGCCTGTGGGAGCGCACGGGGCACTGGGCGAACTTCCGCGAGAACATGTTCACCACCGCATCGGAGAACCGCGATTACGCGATCAAGCCGATGAACTGCCCGGGGCACATCCTGATCTACAACAAGGGGATTCGGAGCTACCGGGACCTGCCGCTGCGCTACGGCGAGTTCGGTTCCTGCCACCGCAACGAGCCGTCCGGCGCGCTGCACGGCCTGATGCGGGTGCGCGGCTTCGTGCAGGACGACGGGCACATCTTCTGCACCGAGGACCAGATCCTCGACGAGTGCACGGCCTATACGGCGCTCCTGCAGAAGGTGTACCGCGATTTCGGCTTCGAGAGCATCATTTACCGCGTCTCCACGCGTCCGGAGAAGCGCATCGGCGACGACGCGGTCTGGGACAAGGCGGAGCGGGCGCTGATGGCGGCGCTGCAGCGATCCGGCGTCGAGTACGCGATTTCGCCCGGCGAGGGGGCGTTCTACGGCCCGAAGATCGAGTACTCGCTCAAGGACGCGCTCGGGCGGGTCTGGCAATGCGGCACGATCCAGGTCGATTTCAGCATGCCGGGGCGGCTGGGCGCCGAGTACGTCGCGGAAGACAATACGCGGCGCACGCCGGTCATGCTGCACCGGGCAATCGTCGGGTCGCTGGAGCGCTTCCTCGGCATCCTCATCGAGCATTACGGCGGCGCCTTTCCGGCCTGGCTGGCGCCGGAGCAGGTGGTCGTGCTGAACATTTCGGAGCACCAGGCGGAGTACGCGGACCGCGTCGCCAAAAGCCTGCGGGAGGGCGGTTTTCGCGCGCTCGCCGATTTGCGGAATGAGAAAATTTCCTATAAGATTCGAGAACATAGCTTGCAGAAGCTGCCCTACCAGCTGGTGGTCGGGGAAAAGGAAAAGCAGGCGGAAACTGTGGCCGTGCGCACGCGCGGCGGCGAGGATCTCGGCGCGATGACGCTGGATGCCTTTGCCGCACGCCTCCGGAGCGAGGCGAGCGCGCCGTAGCACGGCCGCGGTTTTTTCGGAACACGGGTTCCGCACGGCAGGGCGGCAGCCGCTGAAACGCCGCAGGACGAGGAGATCGCACTCATCACCTTCGAGAAATCGCAGCGCATCAACGAGCAGATCACGGCACCTGAAGTTCGGCTCGTTGCGGAAAACGGGGATCAGCTCGGCATCGTGCCGGTCGCACAGGCGTTGCAGCTGGCCGAGGAACAGAGCGTGGACCTGGTCGAAATTGCGCCGCTCGCGCGGCCGCCGGTCTGCAAGCTGATGGACTACGGCAAGTTCCGCTATCGCGAGCAGAAGAAGGCCCACGAGGCGAAGCTCAAGCAGAAGCAGATCCAGGTCAAGGAGATCAAGTTCCGGCCGGGCACCGATGACGGGGACTACCGCATCAAGGTCGGCAAACTGGTCGAGTTCCTCGATGGCGGCGACAAGGCGAAGGTGACGCTGCGGTTCCGTGGCCGCGAGATGGCGCACCAGGAGTTCGGGCTGCGGATTCTCGAGCGCGTGAAGGCCGATCTCGAGCCCTACGCGGTGGTGGAGCAGTTTCCGAAGCTCGAGGGACGCCAGATGGTGATGGTCCTCGCGCCGAAGAAGAAGGTGCCGGCGGTCAAGGGCAAGAAGGAGTCGCCGGCCCACGAGCATTCGCAACCGACCAAACCGGCAACGGTGTAGTCGGGCGCGCCGCGCTGCGGAGCCTCAGTGCCCGCCGCAGGGCGGCAAGGACCGGCGCGGGAGCGGGTTGCCGCGCAGGGCGCAACAGGGCGCTGGTACAAGTGATGCCCGGGTTGGGAAAGCGTCCGCACGGCGGGCCACCCGGCGTCATGTCAAAAGAGCCAGGAGTGACAGCATGCCGAAGGTGAAGAGCAAGAAGTCGGCCGCGAAGCGGTTCAAGGTCCGCTCGAGCGGCGGAATCAAGCGGTCGCGGGCGTATCTGCGCCACATCCTCACGAAGAAGTCGACGAAGCGCAAGCGCCACCTGCGCGGGACGACGAACGTCCACGACAGCAACAAGCGGCAGGTGCGTGCCATGCTGCCGTACGCATCGTAAGGAGCGCGCCATGCCACGAGTCAAACGGGGCGTTACGGCGCGTGCGCGCCACAAGAAGGTTCTCGCCAAGGCCAAGGGATTCCGCGGCCGGCGCAAGAACGTATTCCGCGTCGCCAAGCAGGCGGTGATGAAGGCGGGGCAGTACGCCTACCGCGANNTGGATCGCGCGCATCAACGCGGCGGTGCGCGAGCTGGGAATGAGCTACAGCGCCTTCATGGCGGGGCTCAAGCGGGCGCGCATCGAGATCGATCGCAAGGTGCTTGCGGATCTCGCGGTGCAGGACAAGCCGGCGTTCGCGCGCATCGCGAACCAGGTCAAGGCCGGCATCGCCCACTGATCCCGGATCTCCCCTGCCGCCGCCGGGAGGGGAGGCCAGACGCGAATGCAAGACCTCGACCGCATCGTTGAGCGCGCGCTCGCGGAGCTCGCGGCCTCGCCCGATTCCGCCGCGCTCGAAAACAGCAAGGCCCGCTACCTCGGCAAGAGCGGCGAGCTGACGGCGCGGCTGAAGTCGCTCGGCGGCCTTGCGCCGGACGCGCGGCGCGAGGCCGGCGCGGCGATCAACGCGGCGAAGGCGCGCCTCGAGGAGGCGCTCGAGCGGCGGCGCGCGCAGCTCGCCGACGCGCGCATGGCGGCGCGTCTCGCCGAGGAGGCGCTCGACGTCACCCTGCCGGGACGCGGGCGCGGGCGCGGCGGGATCCATCCGGTCTCGAGNNCGAGACCGACTGGTACAACTTCACGGCGCTGAACAACCCGGAAAATCATCCGGCGCGCTCGATGCAGGACACGTTCTATGTCGATCTCGCGGACGCCTCGGGATTGCCGCTGGTGCTGCGCACCCACACCAGCCCGATGCAGGTGCGCTATGCGCGCATGCACGCGCCACCGATCAAGGTGATCGCGCCGGGCCGCACGTACCGCGTCGATTCGGACGCCACCCACTCGCCGATGTTCCACCAGGT
>DKBI01000185.1 GCA_002451175.1 Betaproteobacteria bacterium UBA6904 | reverse complement strand
CCTGCGGCGAGCGCCGTGGACGGCGTGGCCCCGGCCAGCTCGGCGCCGCCGTGCAGCCCGATGCCGATGAGGAGATAGATCGACAGCGCGCGCGAAAGGTCACCGGGGAAGCGCAGGTCGGACTTGACCGCCTGCGCGCCGGCACCGAGCGCGAAGAAGAGCAGCGGAGGCGTCAGGAGGGTGGCGAGCACAGTGGCGCGCAGACTACGCTGCGCAGAGCATAGAGTAAAATCGCTTTTTTATCGCTGGAAAATAGACGCTCATCTATGTTTCGACCGACCGCCCTCGCGCGCCGCATCACCCTCCGCCAGCTCCAGGTGCTCGAGACCGTGGCGCATCACGCCGGCATCAATCGCGCCGCGCAGGCCCTGCACCTCACCCAGCCCACCGTGTCGGCGCAGATGAAGCAGCTCGCCGGCGCGGTCGGCGCGCCGCTCTTCGAGAAGGTCGGCAGGAAGCTGTTCCTCACCGAAAGCGGCAACGCGGTCCTGCAGGGCGCGCAGGAAATCCTGGGCGCGCTGCGGCGCCTCGAGGACAGCCTCGCGGAGCTGAAGGGGCTGCGCCGCGGCCGGCTGCGCGTGGCGGTGGTGACGACCGCCAAGTACTTCGTCCCCCGGCTGCTCGGACCGTTCGTGCGCCGGTACCCCGGCATCGACGTGTCGCTCGACGTCGGCAACCGCGCCGAGATCATCGGCCGGCTGGCGCGCAACGAGGACGACCTCTACATCATGGGGATGCCGCCCGCGGGCATGGACATCGTGCGCACCGCGTTCGTCGAGAATCCGATCGTCGCCGTGGCGCCGGCGGGACATCCGCTGACCCGGCGCCGCCGCATTCCGCTGGCCGCGCTTGCCAAGGAGCCCTTCCTGCTGCGCGAAGCGGGCTCGGGAACCCGCATGGCCGCGGACCGTTTCCTGCGCGAGAAACACGCCCGCTGCAACGTGCGCATGGAGCTGGGCAGCAACGAGGCGATCAAGCAGGCGATCGCGGGCGGCCTCGGGCTGTCGCTGCTTTCCCTGCACGCGCTGGGCGCCGAGCTGGCGCGCCGGGAGCTCGCGCTGCTCGACGTAGAAGGATTGCCGATCCGCCGCTCCTGGTACATCGTCCATCGCAGCGGCAAGCAGCTGTCGCTGGTGGCGAGGACCTTCTTCGCCTACCTGAAGGACGTCGGCCCGCAGCTGCAGCTCGAACTCGACAAGCTGGGCCGCGTTCGAGCGCGGTCCGCCTGACGCCCTTCACGAACGCCGCGCGAGAAAGCGGCGCCCGCCCGGGGATCGGCTAGCGGGCGTCCCCCTCGAACTTGCGCAGGAATTTCGCCCGCACCTTCTTCCGCTGCGCCTTGTCCGTGTGCGGGCCGAAGAGCGCCTTCACGGCGAAGTCGACCTGCGCATACTCCTCCTCGCAGACGTCCGCGCGGCTCTGCGGCAGGTAACCCTTGCTGACGACGTCCCCGAACGCCCGCGGGTCGGACCCGTAGGCAAGGCACAGCAGGCTGTAGAAGCGCTGCGGCGTCAACGGATGCGTGCCGGCCGCCGCCTTGGCGTCCGGCTTCTCCTGCTTCGCCTGCGTAGCGTACATGTACGCTACGCCGCCGATCGCGCGACGCGCAAACGCCGGCCCGAACTGCAGCAGCATGTGCGCCGCGACCTGGTCCGCGGCGGCCTCCTCGGGCCCGAGCAAGGGGATGCGGAGCAGGTCGAAGAGCGCGTGCGCGGCTTCGTGCAGGAACACTTCCGCCGCGGGCCCTACGATGGCGTCATCGGGCGTCACGCCCGCCGGCGTCGTCTCCCGGGGCGCATCGCGCACCACGTGCGCGATGTATTCGTAGCACACCGTGACGACGCCTTCCTCCGGCTCGTACCACGCGTTGTCGACGCCGTCGCAGCCCTCGAGCTTCAGCGTCAGCTTTCGCGGCAGGCGATACGGGCTCAGGACATCGCGGATCTGCTCGAGGATGCGCCGGGTCTTCAGGGCCTCGTAGATGGCGGCGTGCTCCGCGGCCTTCGGCTCGACGTAGGCGATGGAGACGCGAACGCGTTGCGCCGCCGGGGCGGATCCGGGAACGCTCGCGAGGACGCACGTCGCGAGCAGCGCAAGCACCAGCGCTCTGCATTGCGCGCCCGAGTCACGCCAGCGCAATCGCCGCGACGCCGCCAGCCCACCCCGAGCTTGTCTCACGGCCATCCCGCATTTTAGAGCGGATGACGATTGCGGCTGCGCCGTTCCCTGCACGGCATGCCGAGAAGTCGGTTGCTCAGGCGGCCTCGCCGGGCCCGCCGCTTCGCATTGCCGTCCGCGGCCGCGGCAGAACCCCGCCGCTTCGCCTGGCGCAATTCCCCAGGTTGTACTCGGTGCCGTCGGTCAGGTCGAACAGCCTGCCATCGGTGTCCGGATTCTCACGGGTTTCCGGATCGTCGCCAAGCAACGCGCCCTCGAAGCCCGGCTCGTCCGCGTGCGTCGACGATCCCGCGCAAGTCGCAGCGCGGGCGGAGCATTGGTAATACCTCCAATGCGCCCGCGTGAATTGCGCGGCGCGCCGCCGCCTGCCGATCGCGCCACGCGCGCCGCGGCGTTCCCCGGCAGGACGCCGCGACTCACGACCCGCCGCGCCTACCTCTTTCGGGGTAAGTCCCGCGCGCCGGCGCCTGCGCGCGACTGATCCGGCGCAATCCGCCGCGGGATCGCGCTCGTAGACTCGGCGCCAATCGCCACTCGGAGCCCGGGTCATGTTCGCCACGGAAAAAGCCAAAAGCTATTCGGTCCTCACGATGAACACGTTGGCCTTCACGGTCAACTTCGCNNATGTTCTCGATCATCGGCATCCGCATCAAGAACCAGCTCGGGCTGAGCGAGACCGAGTTCGGCCTGCTGGTCGCCACGCCGATCCTCACCGGCTCGCTCATCCGCCTGCCGCTCGGCGTGCTCACCGACCGTTACGGCGGGCGCATCGTCTATCTCATCCAGATGCTCCTCGTCGCGATCCCGACCTACGGTCTGGCGTTCGCCACCAAGTACTGGCAGTACCTGACGATCGGGCTCTTCGTCGGCCTCGCCGGCGGCTCGTTCGCGGTGGGCATTGCGTACACCTCGGCCTGGTTCCCGAAGGAGAAGCAGGGCACCGCGATGGGCATCTTCGGCGCCGGCAACGCGGGCGCGGCGGTGACCAACCTCGTCGCGCCGCTGATCGTCGTCGCGTACGGCTGGCGCATGGTGCCGCAGGTGTACTCGATCGCCATGCTGGTCATGGCGGTCATCTTCTGGTTCTTCACCTACCCGGATCCGAAGCACGAGGAGCGCCGGCAGAAGAAGCAGTACCCGACGCTCGCGCAGCAGCTCGCGCCGCTGACCGAGGCGCGGGTCTGGCGCTTCGGCCTGGCGTACTACTTCGTGTTCGGCGGCTTCGTCGCGCTCGCGCTGTGGCTGCCGAAGTACTACATCGGCGAGTACGGCCTCGACCTGAAGACCGCGGCCTTCATCACCATGTTCTTCACGCTGCCCTCCGGGGTGATCCGCGCCGCGGGCGGCTTCGCCTCGGACAAGTGGGGCGGCGACACCGTGACGTGGTGGGTGTTCTGGGTCTGCATCGTGTGCCTGTTCTTCCTCGCCTATCCGTCCACGACGCTGACGGTGCACGGCATCAAGGGCGACGTGAGCTACAAGATCGGCGTGGGCGTGGTCCTGTTCACGGTCCTCGCGTTCGTCGTCGGCGTGGCGCAGGGCATCGGCAAGGCGAGCNNTACCGCAGCCTCGCCGACCACTACCCGGACAACATGGGGTCGGTCGGCGGTCTCGTCGGCGTGATCGGCGGCCTGGGCGGGTTCACGCTGCCGATCATCTTCGGCATCGCGGCGGATGCGACCAACGTGCGCTCGAGCGCGTTCATGATCATGTACGCCGTGCTGGCCGGGGTGATGATCTGGACGTGGGCGGCCGAGCGCAGCGAGCGCGAGGAGATCCTCGAGAAGGACGCGGCGCTCCGCGACCAGATGGTGCAGGGGCACGTGCTGGATGCGCGCGCGGCGCGCGGCTCGTGGCTGGTGGACTGGAGGCCGGACGACGCAGGCTTCTGGCAGAGCGTCGGCCGGCGCATCGCGCTGCGCAACCTCGCGTTCTCGATGCCCGCGCTGTTCCTGTCGTTCGCGGTGTGGATCCTCTGGAGCGTGGTGGTCATCGAGCTGCCGAAGATCGGCTTCCAGTTCTCGACCAGCCAGCTCTTCTGGCTCGCGGCGCTGCCCGGGCTGTCGGGCTCCGTGCTGCGCCTCGCCTATTCCTTCGTCGTGCCGATCTTCGGCGGACGCAACTTCGTCGTCTTCAGCACGGCGACGCTGGCGCTGCCGACGATCTGGATGGCGCTCGCCGTGCAGAACCCGGAGACGAGCTACACCGTGTTCGTCGCCATCGCGCTGCTGTGCGGCCTCGGCGGCGGCAACTTCTCGGCGAGCATGGCGAACATCAGCTTCTTCTTCCCGAAGCGCATGCACGGCACGGCGCTCGGCTGGAACGCGGGCGCGGGCAACCTGGGCGTCGGCGTGATGCAGGCCGTGGTGCCGGTCAGCATCTACGGCGGGGCGCTCGCCTTCTGGGGCGGCAGCGCGCAGACCTACAGCGACCCGGCGATCGGCCAGGTGTGGCTGCAGAACGCGGCCTTCATCTGGGTGCCGTTCATCCTGCTCGCCACCGTCTGCGCCTGGCTCGGCATGAACAACATCCGCGGCGTGCGCGCCACCTTCCGCGAGCAGGCGGCGATCTTCCGGCGCAAGCATTCCTGGATGCTCGGCTGGCTGTACGGCGGAACGTTCGGCTCGTTCATCGGTTTCGCGGCGGCGTTCCCGACGCTGCTCGCGACGCAGTTCGCGGACTCCGGGCTGCTCAAGTACGCGTTCGTCGGGCCGCTCATCGGCGCGCTCGTCCGGCCGTTCGGCGGCTGGCTCTCCGACCGCGTGGGGGGCGGGCGCGTGACGTTCTGGAATTTCGTCGTCATGTTCCTCGCGTCGATCGCGGTGCTCGCGTTCCTGCCCGGCGGGTCGGACCCCGGCGCCGCCGGATCGTTCTTCGCCGCGTTCATGGTGCTGTTCCTCACCACCGGCATCGGCAACGGCTCGGTGTTCCGCATGGTGCCGACGGTGTTCATGACCCTGCACCAGCTCTGGGCGAAGGGTCAGGGCGAAGAGGCGATGGCGAAGGCCAAGCGCGAGGGCGAAATCGAGGCGTCGGTCGCGCTAGGTTTCACCGCGGCCATCGCGGCGTTCGGCCTGTTCTTCATCCCGGTGGTGGTCGGCATCTCGCTGCAGGCGACCGGCAGCCCGCACGCCGCGTGGTACGTGTTCATCGCGTTCTACCTGAGCTGCGTGGTCGGCACCTGGCATTGGTACCGCCGCAAGGACGCCGAGATCTACTGCGAGTAGCCAGTCGCCAAGAACGGGGTACGGGGGAACCTGCAGGTTCCCCGGTTCTCAACCCCGCTTGACGCCGTGCTCGACCGCCCACACGGCAGCCTCGACGCGCGAGCGGAAATTCAGCTTCTTGAGCAGGTTCTTGACGTGCACCTTCACGGTGCCCTCGGTGATGTCGAGCTCGCGCGCGATGAGCTTGTTGCTCATGCCGGTCGCGATGCAGGCGAGGATGTCGCGCTCGCGATCGGTGAGCGGCCCCGTGTCGCGCACCACGCTCTGCGCCTCGCCGCGCAGCGCGCGCGCCAGCACGCCGGCGAGGCTGTCGCTGATCGCCATGCGGCCGAACAGCGCGTCGCGGATGCTCGCGAGCAGGTCTTCCGGCTCCATGTCCTTCAGGAGGTAGCCGTCCGCGCCGGCGCGGATGGCGGCGACGACGTCGTCCGCGCTGTCGGACACCGTCAGCATGACGATGCGCGCCGCGCAGCCGGCCTCGCGCAGCTGCTTCAGCGTCTCGATGCCGTTCATGCCCTTCATGTTGAGATCGAGCAGCACGAGATCCGGGTCGAGGCCGAGCACCAGCGGCACGCCTTCCTCGCCCGAGGAGGCCTCGCCGACCAGCTCGAGCCGCGGATCGAGCGCCAGCAGCTGCTTCACCCCGCGCCGGAAGAGCGGGTGGTTGTCGATGACGAGGACCGTGCTGCGATCGGATTCCGCGTTCATGCGACCGCCGACATGGCCTGGGGCAGCGCCTTGGACGGCGCGAATTCCAGCTCGACGCGCGTGCCGCCCTCGGCGCGCTGGCGCACGTCCACGGTGCCGTTCAGGCTCGCGGCGCGGTCGCGCATGATGACCAGGCCGTAGTGGTGCGTGCGCGCCTGCGCCGTGCCGATGCCGCGGCCGTCGTCGTCGACGCGCACGCGCACGCGCCCGCCGGGCTCGGGCAGCAGCGACACCTGCGCCTGCTTCGCGTGCGCGTGGTGCTCGACGTTGGAGAGCGCCTCGCGGATCACCTGCAGCACGTGGATCTCCTCGCCCGAGGACAGCTCGACGCCGGTGAGCTGGTTGTGCAGCCGGATCTCCAGCCCGCTGCGCGCGGAGAACTCGCGCACCGTGTCCTCCAGCGCGGCGCCCAGGCCGCGGCCCTCGATGCGCAGGCGGAACGTCGTCAGCAGCTCGCGCAGCTGCCGGTAGGCGTTGCTCAGGCCGCTCTTCAGCTCGCCGACGATGCCGGAGACCTCGTCCTGGCCCGCGCCGCGGCCGAGCAGCGCCTGCAGCCGCGTGACCTGGATCTTGAGATAGCTGAGCGATTGCGCGAGGGAATCGTGCAGCTCGCGCGCGATCACCGAGCGCTCCTCGAGCAGCGCGATGCGGTGGCGCTCCTCGGCGCGCCGCGCGGTGGCGAGCGCGGTGCCGACGTGCCGGCCGACCGCCTCGGCGAGCTTCAGCTGCCAGGGCTCGAGGCGCCGGCCCGGCGGGACCGCGAAGGGCATCACGCCATAGACGCGGCCGCCCTCGGCGAGCGGCACCGAGATGACGGCGCCCTCGGCGCCCAGCGAGCGCTCGCGCATGGCGTCGCTGGAGAAACAGTCGGCGCAGCGCGAGACCCGGCAATGCTGGGGACGGCCGTCGGCCGCGAGCAGGGAGGCGACGAGCGGCGCGCCCTTGGCCTGGCCGGCCTCGTGCGCGCAGATCACGCCGGCCTGCACGCCGATCGCGCGCTCGAGATCGCCGAGCACCTGGGAGAGCGTTTCGTTGGTCACCGTCTTCTCCGCCAGGACGCGCGTCGTGTTGTACAGCAGCTCGAGCGAGCGGTTGGTGGTCTCGAGCTCGGCGGTCTTCTCCGCGACGCGGGACTCGAGCGAGGAATACATCGACGACAGGTCCTTCACCATGTAGTTGAACGCCTGGCCGAGCTGCCCCAGCTCGTCGGCGCCGGTGTTCGTCGCGCGCACGCTGAAGTCGCCGTTGCGCACCGCGCTCGAGCTGGCCAGCAGGTCCTTCAGCGGCACCAGCACCTGCGTGTGCATGAGGTACATGGCGACGAAGATCACGCACAGGATGAGGAACAGCGCGATGCCCTGGTACAGGCGCAGCGCGCGGATGCGGCTCTCGAGGTCGTCCTCGAGCAGCGTGACCAGCCGGTCGACGTCGGCGACGAACGGCGGCACGCTGGCGAGGAACGCCTGTTCGTCGGACCGGTCGGCGGCCGCGGCGCGGGCGCCGGGGCGGATCTTCTGCACCCAGAGGGCGTGCACCTGCTGGTAGGCGGCGCGCAGCGGCGTGCGCACGTCCCGCGGCACGCTGCCGACGAGGACCGGGTTCTCCAGCCGCGCCTCGAACCCGTCGATGGCGTCCTCCAGCAGGCCGCGCTTGGCGCCGGGCTCGAGGTGGAGGCTGGCGACGGTCGAGGCGATCAGGTAGGACTGCATGCGCAGCGATCCCGCGACGTTGATCGCGCCCGCCTTGCCCTCGGACTGCTCGGTGAGGATCGCCGAGCTGACGATCGACACGAGCGCGAGCAGCGCGATCAGGCCCATCGCGATCCCGAGGCGCACGAGGATCGATTGCTTCCAGAACTGGTTGCCGAGCTTCATGGTCGTCGTCTCGATGGGGCCGCGGACGGTGCGCCCGGGCCGGGGAGGACACCCGCGGAATATACGGGTTCGCCGGAGCATTGGTAATACCTCCAATGCGCCCGGGGACGGGGTTGCCGCGGCCGGCCCGCCCGGCGCCCGCCGCCTGCCCGTGCGGACCGTCTCGCAGCGGCCGCCTACCCCTCGCGCAGCCGTCCTACCCCTTTCGGGGTAAAGGCGCCGCGCGGCGCCGGTTTTCCGCCTGACGGCGCGCAATGCGCGCGCGCATTGCGCTCGTAGACTGCGCGCCAATCCGCGACGAAAGGATCGTCATGACATCAGCCACCAAGGCAGGCGCACCGGCTCCGCAGGTCACCAGTTCCGTCGACATCGTCGACTGGCGGCCGGAGGACAACGCATTCTGGGAGACCACGGGCAAGCGCGTTGCGAACCGCAACCTGTGGATTTCCGTGCCGAGCCTGCTGAACGGCTTCGCCGTCTGGCTGATGTGGGGCATCATCACCGTGCAGATGCTGAACCTGGGCTTCCCGTTCACCCAGGCGCAGCTGTTCACGCTGACCTCGATCGCCGGCCTCGCCGGGGCGACGCTGCGCATCCCGGCCTCCTTCTTCATCCGCATCGCCGGCGGCCGCAACACGATCTTCCTCACCACCGCGCTGCTCATGATCCCGGCGATCGGCACCGGCATCGCGCTGCAGGACAAGGCCACGCCGCTCTGGGTCTTCCAGCTGATGGCGCTGCTCTCGGGGATCGGCGGCGGCAACTTCGCCTGCTCGATGTCGAACATCAACACCTTCTTCCCGAAGCGCCAGCAGGGCCTCGCGCTCGGCATCAACGCGGGCCTGGGCAATTTCGGCGTGACGACGATGCAGATCCTCATCCCGCTGGTCATGACCACCGCGGTGTTCGGCGCGCTCGGCGGCGACCCGATGACGCTGGTGAAGCCCTCGGGCACGCTGATCGGCAAGATCGACGCCGGCACGCCGACCTTCATCCAGAACGCGGGCTTCGTCTGGCTGCTGCTCCTCGTGCCGCTCGCCTTCATCGGCTGGTTCGGCATGAACAACCTGCTCACGGTCTCGCCGCACATCGGCTCCACCGCGGCGGCGCTCGGCCGCATCCTGCTGCTGTACGGCGTGGCGCTCCTCACCTCGGCGGTCGGCCTGTACCTGTACCTGCCGGCGCCCACCGGGCTCGGCCTGCTCAACATGTGGATCGCGATGCCGCTGATCATCGTCGTCACGCTGCTCGCCATGAAGCTGGTCGCCTTCGGCGACATGAAGCCGAACCTCGAGAAGCAGTTCGCCATCTTCCGGGACAAGCACACCTGGTCGATGACGGTGCTGTACATCGCCACCTTCGGCACCTTCATCGGTTTCTCGAACGCGCTGCCGCTCGCCATCACGGTGATCTTCGGCTTCTCCCACACGCAGGACGCGGCGGGCGCCTGGCAGCACGTCGCCAACCCGAACGCGCCGAGCGCGCTCACCTACGCCTGGATCGGCCCCTTCGTCGGNNGGCTACGTGATGATGCTCGCCTACGGCTCGAAGACGCCCGAGCAGTACTTCTTCGTGTTCATCGTGCTGTTCATCGTCATCTTCGCCGCGAGCGGCATCGGCAACGGCTCGACCTTCCGCACCATCGGCGTGATCTACGACCGCGAGCAGGCCGGCCCGGTGCTCGGCTGGACCTCGGCGGTCGCCGCGTACGGCTCGTTCGTCGCGCCCCTCGTGATCGGCGGCCAGATCAAGGCCGGCACGCCGCAGTTCGCGATGTACGGCTTCGCTGCGTTCTACGCCGTGTGCCTGGTCATCAACTGGTGGTTCTACCTGCGCGCCAGCGCCTACGTGAAGAATCCGTGAGGCTGCCGACGGCGAGCCATGCCGCCCCGATCGAGCGCCGCGCTGATGAACCTGCCGGTTCGCGTCTGGGAGCCCGACAACCGAGCGTTCTGGGAACGCGAGGGCAGCGCGGTCGCGCGGCGCAACCTGCTGCTCTCGGTTCCGGCACTCATGCTCGCCTTCGCGGTGTGGAGCCTGTGGAGCGCGGTGGTCGTGTACCTGCCGCAGATCGGCTTCGCCTTCTCGACCGACCAGCTGTTCTGGCTTGCCGCGCTGCCCGCGCTGTGCGGCGCGGCGCTGCGCGTTGCCTACTCGTTCGTGGTGCCGCTGGTGGGCGGCCGGCGCTGGACCGTCATTTCGACGGCGTCGCTGATCGTGCCGGCGGCGGGGCTCGGCGTCGCGGTGCAGGATGCCTCGACGAGCTACGCGACCTTCGTCGTCCTCGCGCTGCTCTGCGGGCTGGGCGGCGGCAACTTCGCCTCGAGCATGTCGAACATCAGCTTCTTCTTCCCGAGCACGCAGAAGGGGTTCGCGCTCGGCTTGAACGCGGGGCTGGGCAACCTCGGCGTGTCGCTCGTGCAATTCGTCGTGCCGATCGTCATCGCCTCGAGCGTGTTCGGCGCGCTGGGCGGCGATCCGCAGGCCTGGTCGCGGGCCGGCGACGTGCCGGGCGAGACGCGGTTCCTGTGGCTGCAGAACGCGGGCTTCATCTGGGCGCCGCTCATCGTCGCCGCGGCGGTCGCGGCGGCCCTCGGCATGGACGACCTGGCGACGGCGAAGGCGTCGCTCGCCGAGCAGACGGTGGTGCTCGGGCGCCGCGACACCTGGTACCTGTGCTGGCTCTACCTGGGAACCTTCGGCTCGTTCATCGGCTTCGCTGCGGGATTCCCGCTGCTCCTCGACTCGCAGTTCTCGCACGTCGACGCGCTGCATTACGCCTGGCTCGGTCCGCTGGTGGCGGCGCTCGCGCGGCCGGTGGGCGGGTGGGTGGCGGACACCCTGGGCGGCGCGCGCGTCACGCTGTGGACGTTCGTCGTCATGGCCGCCGCGGTCTGCGGCGCGCTGGGGTTCCTGCCTTCGGCGGACGCCGAGGGGGACTACCACGGATTCCTCGCCATGTTCCTCGTGCTGTTTCTCGCCTCGGGGATCGGCAACGGCTCGACGCTCGCCATGATTCCGGCCGTCTTCCAGCGCGCCCCGCGCAGCCATTCCGGGGCGGAGGCTGCGGCCGCGGTCGGCCTCGCNNTCGGACAACGCAACTTCACTGACTGGCAGGAGCAGGCCATGAGCCATTTTCTCGACCGACTGATGTTCTTCCAGAAGGACCAGGCGAGTTTCGCCGACGGGCTGGGCGTCGTGACCAACGAGGACCGCAGCTGGGAGGACGCCTACCGGCGGCGCTGGGCGCACGACAAGGTGGTGCGCTCGACGCACGGGGCGAACTGCACGGGGTCGTGCAGCTGGAAGATCTACGTCAAGGACGGCCTGGTCACCTGGGAGACCCAGCAGACCGACTACCC
>DKBI01000129.1 GCA_002451175.1 Betaproteobacteria bacterium UBA6904 | reverse complement strand
TCGGTCTTGCGCACGGTGTCGCGCACGATGCGCGCGACCTCCATCAGCACCTTGTCGCCGACGGCATGCCCGCAGGTGTCGTTGACGCTCTTGAAGTGGTCGATGTCGAGCAGCAGGACGGAAACCGGCTGGCCATAGCGCTCGGCGCGCGACATCTCCTCCGCGAGGCGCAGGTCGAGAAAGCGCCGGTTGCGCAGCCCGGTGAGGGCATCGGTGATGGTCTCGTGCTCGAGCGCCGCGAGGCGCTGCACGTCGAGCGTCGTGGACAGCGTGAGCGTCACCACCATCCGTACGAAGGCCGCGCCGAGCAGGAACATGACGGGCGCGACCAGATGCTGCGCCTCCTGGTGAGCGCGGTAGAACAGCAGCGCGTACGCGACGTAGCCGGCGATGAAGACCGCGATCAGGCCGGAGAGCAGCTGCCAGCGCTGCCGCAGCTTGGATTTGGGCAGCTCGGCGATGAGCCGCAGTGCGGGCGGAAACGCCGTGAGCAGCACGACGATGCCGATCGCCACGAACACCATGGCGGTGGCGTTCAGCATGAGCGCATCCCGGCGCGCCTCATGCGGCCCCGAGCGCCTGGCGCATCACGCGCCTGCGCCGCGCGGACGCGCCAGCGCCGCGCCCGGCCAGACCGCGTGATGGCTGCGCGCGTATTGCGGCGGCAACGCCACCGTCGCGCCGAGCCGCTCGGCCGCATGCCAGGCCCAGCGCGGGTTGTCGAGAAATCCGCGTGCCAGCGCCACCATGTCCGCCTGCCCGCCGCCGACGATGGCTTCCGCCTGTTCCGGCGTCGCAATCATGCCCACCGCGCGCACCGCGATCGGCGCGCCCTGCTTGACCTGTGCCGCAAAGCCGACCTGGTAGCCGGGCTCGACCTTGATGCGCTGGTGCGCGACCAGGCCGCCGCTCGAGACGCAGACGTAGTCCAGGCCCGCTTCACGAAGCGCTCGCGCGTACGCGACGGCCTCGGGGGGCTCGAAGCCGCCTTCGGCCCAGTCGCTGGCGGTGATGCGCGCGCCGAGCGCGCGCTCCTTGGGCCACACCGCGCGCACCGCGCGCGCCACCTCGAGCGGAAAGCGCATGCGGTTCTCGAGGCTGCCGCCGTAGCGGTCGCGGCGCTGGTTGGACAGCGGCGACAGGAACTGGTGCAGCAGGTAGCCGTGCGCGGAATGCAGCTCGATGAGGTCGAATCCGGCGGCGAGCGCGCGCCCGGCCGCCGCGACGAACGCATCGACGAGGCCGCGGACCTCATCCTCGCTCAGCGCGTGAGGCGTGTGCCAGCCCTCGCCGAACGGCAGCGCCGTCGGCGCCACGGTCTGCCAGGGCGACTCGCCCGCCGCCAGCGGCTTGCCCCCGACCCAGGGAGCGCCCGTGGACGCCTTGCGGCCCGCGTGTCCGAGCTGCACGCCGATCGGCGATCGCGTGATGCCGCGGTAGACATCGACGACGCGCTTCATCGCCGCCGCGTTGTGATCGCTGTACAGCCCCGTGCAGCCGTGCGAGATGCGCCCCTCGCGGGTGACGCCGGTGGCCTCGACCACGACCAGCCCGGCGCCGCTGCAGGCGAGGCTGCCCAGGTGCGCGACGTGCCAGTCGCTCATGCAGCCGTCGTCGGCGGAGTACTGGCACATCGGCGCCACGACGACGCGGTTGGGCAGAGTGATGCCGCCGAGCTGAATCGGCGTGAAGAGTTTCGCGCTCATGGAGCCTTGACCTCGATGGAGTGGGATTGGAATGCCTCGCGCAGCGCGCGCGCAAAAACCGCGGCGCCGGGTTGATCGCCATGCAGGCACAGCGTGCCCGGTCGCACCGGGATGCGCCGGCCGGAAAGACTCGTGATCTCGCCTTGCTCGACCATGCCGAGCGCCTGGCCCACGGCCTGCGCGGCGTCTTCGATCAGCGCGCCGGGCCGCCCGCGCGCGGCGAGCGTGCCGTCGTCTTCGTAGCCGCGGTCGGCGAATCCTTCGCCGACGGCGCGCACCCCGAGCCGCTCGGCGCACGCCATCATGCGGCTGCCGGCGAGCGCATACAGCAGCGCGCCGCCGCCGAGATCGCGCACCGCGCGCGCGCAGGCCTCGGACAACGCCTCGTCGTTCGCCGCCATGTTGTACAGCGCGCCGTGGCACTTGACGTGATGCAGGCGGGCGCCCGCGGCGCGCGCGAAGGCTTCCACGGCGCCGCACTGATAGAGCACGAGGTCGTACATCTCCTGCGGCGAGATGCGCATGACGCGCCGGCCGAACCCCTGCAGGTCGGGCAGCGACGGATGCGCGCCGACCGCCACGCCCTGGTCGGCGGCGAGCCGCACCGTGGCGCGGATCGTCGCCGGGTCGCCGCCGTGGAATCCGCAGGCGATGTTGGCCGAGGTGACGAACGGCATGACCTGCGCGTCGGCGCCCATCTTCCAGGGACCGAAGCTCTCGCCCATGTCGCAATTCAGATCGATCGTCTTCATAGGCCGTATTTGAGCGCAATGCCGCGCCGCGTCGCTTCGAGCCGTCTGCGCGCTTCGCGGCGCATGCGCAGCGCCTCCTCCAGCGTGCAGCGCGCGAACCGCAGCGCCGCGCCGGGCGCGAGCTGCGCGAGCCGCGGCGCATCCGCAGCGGCGATCTCCGCGATCTTCGGGTAGCCCCCCGTGGTCTGATGATCCGCCATCAGCGCAATGGGCGCGCCGTCCGCGGGCACCTGCACGGTACCGAGGCAGGTGGGCTCCGATAATATCTCATCCCGCTTGACGCGGGCGAGCGCCGGGCCGAGCAGCCGGATGCCCATGCGATCCGAGGTCGGCGAGACCTTCCAGGTCGCGTCGAACAGCGTGCGCTGCGATTCCGCCTCGAAGGTGGCGAAATGCCGCCCTTCCAGCACATGCAGCACGCAGAATTCGTGCCCCGGCAGTGTCAGGGAAGGCGCCGACCAGGACACGCTGCGTGCGGACCGGCCGGGTCGCGGCTCGAGCGCCAGCGATTCGGCGCAGCGGTGCGCGCGCTCGGCCGCATCGGGCGACAGCGGCAGCACGTCATCCGCCCGCAACGACCGACCTTGAACGCCGCCGAAGGCCGCGGGCAGGTAGGTGCTGCGACTGCCGAGCACGGGCTCCAGCGCGAAACCACCGGCGACGGCGAGATAGGCCCGGCACCCCCGCCGGGCACGCCCGGTGGAGAGCACGGTTCCGGCGCCGACGAACACGGGCCGGTCGGCCGGCACGGGCCGGCCGTTCGCGCTCGCCTCGAAGCGCGCACCGCACAGCGCGATCAACGCGTCCTCCTCGAAGGCAAGCTGCGGCCCGAGCATGGTGAGCTCCAGCGCCGCTTCGTCGCCCGCGTTGCCGACCAGCGCGTTGGCGAGTTCGTAGGCGACCGGATCCATCGCGCCGCCGGTGACGATGCCGAGGTGCTGCAGTCCGTGCCGGCCGCGATCCTGCACGGTCGTCAGCATGCCGGGCTTCAGCACGCGTACGCTCATGCTGCGCGCCCGCTCACGGCAGAGCCTCGAATTGCGCGCGCTCGATGCGCAGGAACCGCACGCGATCGCCCGGGAGGAGCAGGCACGGCGGATCGCGGCCCGCATCGAACACGCGCAGCGGCGTGCGGCCGAGGATGCTCCAGCCGCCCGCGATCTCGAACGGGTACACGACGGTCTGCGCATTGGCGATGGCGATGGCACCCGCGGGCATGCGCGCGCGCGGCGTCGGGCGCCGAGGCACGGCCAGCTGCGGATCGAGGCCGCCGATATACGGCTGGCCGGGCGCGAATCCCACCATCAGCACGCGATGCTCGGTTGCCGTGTGCCGGCGCACGATTTCCTCCGGCGGCAGCCCGGTCTTTTCCGCGACCTCGGCCAGGTCGACACCGAATTCGGCGTCGTAGCACACCGGAATGTCGACCGTGCGCGCCGACGCGGACGCGCGCCAGGCCCCCTTCAGCGCATCGCGCAGCAGGGCCGTCGCCGCCTGGAGCGGCTCGGCGGGCAGGTCCGCGTGGTCCAGGTCCAGGTGCAGCGCGATGCCGCCGAGCGACGGCACGACATCGCGCACCCAGCCGGGCGCGCGCGCGCGCAGCGCGACCGCCACGGCCTGGAGCCCCTGGTTGAC
>DKBI01000127.1 GCA_002451175.1 Betaproteobacteria bacterium UBA6904 | reverse complement strand
AAGGTGGGCAAGGAAGGCGTCATCACGGTCGAGGACGGCAAGAGCCTGCAGAGCGAGCTGGAGGTCGTCGAGGGAATGCAGTTCGACCGGGGCTATCTCTCGCCGTACTTCATCAACAATCCGGAGAAGCAGACGGTCACGCTCGACGACGCGCTCATCCTGCTGCACGACAAGAAGATCTCCTCGATCCGCGACCTGTTGCCGATGCTGGAGCACGTCGCGAAGACGGGAAAGCCTCTGCTGGTCATCGCCGAGGAAGTCGAGGGCGAGGCGCTCGCCACGCTCGTGGTCAACACGCTGCGCGGGGTGATCAAGGCCTGCGCGGTGAAGGCGCCGGGCTTTGGCGATCGGCGCAAGGCGATGCTCGAGGACATTGCGATCCTCGCGGGCGGCCACGTCATCGCCGAGGAGGCCGGGCTCACGCTCGAGAAGGCCACTCCCGATGCCCTCGGCCGCGCCCAGCGCGTCGAGATCGGCCGGGACGACACGACGCTGATCGGCGGTGCGGGCGACCCGGCGCTCATCAAGGCACGCATCGCGCAGATCAAGCAGCAGCACGATGAAGCGACGAGCGACTACGACAAGGAGAAGCTGCGCGAACGGGCGGCCAAGCTGGCCGGCGGCGTCGCCGTGATCAANNGCCACCGAGACCGAGATGAAGGAACGCAAGAGCCGCACCGAGGACGCCCTGCACGCCACGCGTGCCGCGGTCGAGGAAGGCATCCTGCCGGGTGGCGGCGTAGCGCTGCTGCGCGCCCGCGCGCGCCTCGCGACGCTGCGCGGTGCCAACCCGGACCAGGATGCGGGCGTGCAGATCGCGCTACGCGCCCTGGAAGAGCCGCTGCGCCAGATCGTGCGCAACAGCGGAGGCGAGCCGGCGGTCGTCGTGCGGCGCGTGGCCGACGGCGAGAACAACTACGGCTTCAATGCGGCGAGCGGCGAGTACGGGGACCTCGTCGAGATGGGCGTGCTCGATCCCTGCAAGGTCACGCGCGCCGCGCTGCAGAATGCCGCGTCGATCGCGGGCCTCATCCTGACGACGGACTGCATGATCGCGCAGATCCCGCAACCGGAACACATGCCGGCACCCGAGGCGATGTAGTGCCCCGAGCGGCATTCCCCGAGATGGCCGGCATGGACCACGGCACCTCCAGCGCCACGGAGACCGGGCGGCACGGCGGCGCGTTCCGGACGGCCGCTGAGACGAACTGAGGAGACGATCATGCCGATTCTCCTGCACGCCGACGCCCGCGTCAGCGAGGAATTGTCGATCGTCCTGGAAGCGCTGCTGAGCGAAGCGCAGCGCGACGAACCGGTAACGCTCGGCGTGGCGCGCGAGCGGCTGCGGCGGACGCTGGGCGCGGACGAGCACAGCCCCGTGCGGCGCGTGGGCAGCGACCCATCGGTGCTCGCCGAGTTGGAGACGCTCATCGAGGAGTTCGGCGCGGACGTCGCGGCCGACGATTTCGTCGCCGTCGCCGCGAGCGCTGAGCTGTCGGAGGTCATCGAGGCACTGCTCGATCACCCTGCGGACGACGAGACGCTCACGCTCGCCCGGGTTCGCGAGGCGATTCAGGGCGGCCTCGCCGCCCTGATGGAAGCTCGCGGCGCACTGGAGGCGGACGACGAGCCCGCGCTGCGCGCCGAACTCGAGGCTCTCATCGAGCGCTACGGGCCCGAAACACCGGCGGAACCGCTGCTGCGCTTCGATTGACGGGGCCGCGGTGGCCTCAACCGCTGGCCGGCGACGCAACCGGCACGTAGCGGTACGCCGCCTCGATCTGCTCGCGCGTGAGCACGCCGAGGATCGCGTTTGTTCCTGGCGCGCCGGCGGCCTCGACGTAGAGTGCTTCCGCCCCGGTCTGCGCCAGCAGGTCGAGCCCGGCCTGCAGCGTGGCCTCGGACCGGATTGCCGCCAGCGCACGGCGCCGCGCGGGGATTTCCAGCAGATTCACGACCGCTCCGGGCTCGGCCTCCAAGTGCCGCGCGAGATCGGCGGCCGGCAGCAGCACGCTGCCGTCGTCCCCGTCGACCACGATCCAGGTCGGCGTGTTCTCCAACAGGGACGCCGCCGCGGCGGCGGGCAGCCGCGGCGCCGCCGCGCGCACCGCGGCCGACATCACCGCCGTCACGCCGATGCCGCGCAGTTTCTGCGCGACCGGGTCGTTGGAATGGTCGAGCCCGAACTCGCGCATCTGCACCGCGAACACGGACTCGCAGGCGAACAATTCCTTCGCCGTCAGCGACGCGCTGACGACCACCAGCATGCCGGGCAGGATGATGTTCGGGTCGCCGGTCAGCTCCAGCAGCGCAAGCAGCGCGGCGAGCGGGGCCTGCAGCGTCGCGCCCATCATTGCGCCCATCCCGAGCATGGCGTACAGGCCGACTTCGGAGGTGTCCATCGGCGCGAATCCGAGTCCCAGATGACCGAAGACGCCGCCCGCCATCGCGCCCATGACGAGCGTCGGGCCGATCAGGCCACCGGGAAGGCCCGCTGCGATGCCGACTCCCGTGGCCAGAAGCTTGACGACGGCAACCATCGCCAGCGTGCCCAGGGCATAGCGCCCGAGCAGCGCGAGATTCACTGTGTCGTAGCCGATCCCCATCACTTCGGGCACGGCAACCCCGCAGCCGCCGATCAGCACGGCCGCGCCCAGCGCTTTCAGCCACCACGGATAGCGCCGCGTCGCCCGCGCCAGCTCGCGGATCATGAGGATGAAAGCCGCCGCCATCGCCCCGAGGGCGATGCCGACGACCAGGATGTAGGGCAGCTCCCAGAGCGAGCCGAGGGAGATCGGCGGCACGAGAAACACGGTGGACGAGCCGTAGAACAGCCGCCCGACCGTCGCGCCGCTCACGGCGGCGAGCACCACCGGCGTGAGGCTGCCCACGGTGAACTCCATCAGCACGACTTCGAGCGCGAAGGCCACGCCCGCGAGCGGCGTGTTGAACGACGCGGCGATCGCCGCCGCCACGCCGCAGCCGACCAGCGTTCGCAGACTGTTGTGGGGAATGCGGAACCATTGACCGAGCTGGCTGCCGCTCGCTGCGCCCAAGTGCACGCTCGGCCCTTCGCGGCCGAGCGCCATCCCGCAGCTCAGGACGAGCGCGCCGCCGAGGAATTGCAGCGCCGCGTTGCGCAGCGGCAGCTGCGCCTCGTTGTAGGACAGGCGCTCGAGCACGTGCACCACGCCCGTCCGCAACCGCCCGCGCCCCAGCCAGCCCATGACCGCAATCGCGAGCAGCGCGCCGATGAACGGCAGCGCGAGCCGCGCGTCCTGCGCCAGCGCATCGAAGCCGCTCGGCGCGATGTAGCGCTGCGCCGTTTCGATCGTGGCGCGGAAGGCAACCGTCACCAGGCCTGCGACCACGCCCGACGCGAGGCCCAGCGCCGAGAGCGCCAACGCGCCGCGCTGGTCGGCCAGCCGCCTGCGCAGCGGCTCGAATCGCTCGCGCCTCAAGCGCGCGACTCGCGGTGACGCCGCGCCGGCAGGGCGCGCTGCGATCCAGGGGCCATGGCTAGCGAAGATTCACTTGCGCGGCGATCTTGTCAAGCGGCGCGCACCGTCGACCGGCGCGAACCGGAACGGCGCGGCGAGCGCCGCCGCGACGCGCGCGTCGCGTCCATACAGGTCAGGATGGAAGCGCGGCTCGCCGCCCGCGTCCGCCGTCGCCGTGAAATAGAGGACCAGTGCCGGGACCTGGCGCCTGAGGGACACGCTGCGCGTCTCGCCCGTGGCAATGGCTTCGCGCAGCGTGTCGAGATTCCACCGGTCCGCGTCGTCGAGCAGTGCGATCGCCAGCTCGAGCGGTCGCTCGAGCCGGATGCATCCCGAACTGAAGGCACGCGTCGCGCGCTCGAACAGCGCCCGCGACGGCGTATCGTGCAGGTAGACCGCGTGCGGATTCGGCAACATGAACTTGATCCGGCCGAGCGCGTTGTCGTCTCCCGGGTCCTGCACGATCTGGTAGGGAAAGCGCGCCCCGCGGGTTCGCGGCCAGTCGATGGCGCGCGGATCCACGGCGCGTCCGGCGGCGTCCACCACCCGCATGTGGTTGCGCGCGAGATATCCCGGGTCGCGCGCGGCCTTGGGCAGCACGTCTTCGCGCAGGATCGTGGGCGGGACGTTCCAGGTCGGGTTCAGGACCAGGTAGCGCAGATCGGCGCGAAACACCGGCGTCTTGCGATACGGCCGGCCGACGACGGTGCGTGATTCCCACACCCGTCGACCGCCGAGGAAAAGCCGCGCCTCGAAACCGGCGACGTCGACGACGAGGTAGTCGCCGGTCAAGTCCTGCGCAACCCAGCGCAGCCGCTCGAGATTGACCCGCACCAGCTCGATGCGCGCGCCGACGCTGACGTTGAGGGCCTCCAACGTCTGGCGGCCGACGACGCCGTCCGCGGCCAGGCCATGCCGCGCCTGAAACGCGCGAACCGCGGTCTCGAGCGGCTCGTCGAAGCGGAGCGCGTCCGCCGCCCGCTGCGCCGCGAGTTCGCCGCCCGCCTCGAGTCGCGCGCGCAGCGCCGGCACACGCGCGTCGGAAGTCCCGGGCTTCAGCGACGGCCCCATCGCCAACCGGGGCCAGCCCCCGCGCGCCTCGACGGCGCGCAATCGAGACAGGGCCTCGCGCAACTGCGCATAATCGGCGAGTTGCGGCGCGAATCGCTCGATCGCGCGATCGAGGCGCGGCTCCGCGAACATTGCCTCGAGCACCGTCACCGGCTCGACGCCGCCCAGCGAGCGCGAGAAATTCCATTGCGGATACAGCTCGCGCGGATTCGCCTTGCCGAAGCGCAGGTGGTACGCGAGCCGGATCAACGCGTCGGTGAGCACGATGTCGCGGTCGGCGCGCTGCGCTTCCGATGCCGGCGCATCGAGCAGCTCCGGCAGCACCGCGGCGTGGTAGTCCGCCGGATTCAGGCCATGCGTGGCGCTTGCCTCGACCGCGTCGCGCAGCGCGCGCACGCGCACGGGATCGTCCCAGGCCAATCGCCAGCCGCGCCGCTCATAGAACGCCGGAATCAGCGTCCTCGCCGCGATGCGCACGCCACCGACGCGTAGCTCTTCCTGCTCGCGGATCGGCTCCAGCCGGAGGCGCAGCATCTCCACCGAGGCATTCGCCCCATTCACCGGGACATAGACCAGAGTGATCGCCAGGGCGAGCGCGGTCGGGTATAAGATGCGCCGCACGAACCACCGCAAGGCGAACATCGAATGGACGATTTGCGTCATCCTGCCAAGGAGACCGTCGGGCTGCGCCGGCAGTTCCTGCGCGCGCTGACGCTCGCGCCGCTGGCGCTGGCTGGCGCGCCGGCCTTTGGCGCCGGCGCTGAACGCGCGCTCGCTTTTCGCCACACGCACACCGGCGAGCGGCTCGAGATCGCGTACTTCGCGCGCGGCGAATACGTACCCGCGGCGCTGGCGCGCCTGGACTGGCTGCTGCGCGATTTCCGCACCGGCGACGCGCGCCGCATCGATGCGCGCCTCTACGACATCCTTCACGCGCTTTGCGCGCGGTGCGGCGGCGGCGAGATCGAGATCGTCTCCGCCTATCGCTCGCCACGCACCAATGCGCAGTTGCGCGCCGGCAGCCGCGGTGTCGCCGAGCGCAGCCTGCACCTCGAGGGTCGCGCCATCGACGTCCGTGTGCCCGGAACGTCGACCGCGCGCCTGCGCGATGCCGCCGTGGCCCTCGGCGAGGGCGGGGTCGGTTACTACCCGAAGTCCGACTTCGTCCATCTCGACACCGGGCGCGTGCGCCAGTGGGGCCCGCGCAGCGCCTGAACTGCGGGCGGCGGGATCGAGGCGGTTCCCGGCTACGCGTGCGTCACCTTTTCGGGCGCGTGCGAAGCCGCGGCGCGTGATGCCGGCCGCGGCGCGGCGCCGGCAGCGCCCTGGCCGCTGGCGAGCAGACCCGCATTGCCCCAGGTGGCCGCGTCGAAGAATTTCTGCCAGTACGCCACATTCTGCGTCGCCGTCTCGAACAGCCAGTTGTACTGGCAGATCCAGGCTTCGTAGGGCGTCTTGGCCGCCAGCATGGCGGCCTGCAGTTCGGCGAAGCGCGCGATCGCCGCGCCCCAGCCGTCGGCGAGCGACGCCGCGCCCCACAGTGCCGCATCGGGGCGGAACAGCTGCGCGATTTCGGTCCGCGATCCGGGCGCCGACCGGGTGTCTGTTTTCGCCTTCATGGCATCGTCCTCCGATGGACTCGATCATCACCACGCTACTCCGTCGGCCGGCCGGGATCTTGTCGCCCGTCAACGCCCGCCGGGGCTGGAGGGAACGATCGCCGCACCCGCGTGGCGCGGATCGGCGTGAAACAGGCACAATTCGCCCTCGCCAAATGCCTCGGCAAGCGCCATGACCTCAAAGACCCATACCTGCTTCGAAATCCTCACCGGCCGGGCACCCGCGGATGCCCCGGCGACCCTGAAAGGCTGGGTGCGGACGCGCCGCGATTCCAAGGCCGGCATTTCGTTCGTGCACCTCTCGGACGGCTCATCCTTTCATCCGGTGCAGGTCGTCGTGCCGAACGCGCTGTCGAACTACACCAGCGAGGTCCTCCATCTCACGACGGGCTGCGCCGTCGAAGCGACGGGCCGCATCGTGCCCTCGCCGGCGAAAGGACAGCCCTTCGAGATGCAGGCGGAGTCGATTCGCGTCGTGGGCTGGGTGGAGGACCCGGACTCGTACCCCATCCAGCCCAAGCCGCACACGCTCGAATTCCTGCGCGAGGTCGCCCACCTGAGGCCGCGCACCAACGTCATCGGCGCCGCGACGCGGGTGCGCCATACCGTGGCGCAGGCGATTCACCGTTTCTTCGACGATCACGGCTTCTTCTGGGTCAACACGCCGATCATCACGTCGTCGGATGCCGAGGGCGCGGGCGCATTGTTCCGCGTCTCGACGCTCGACCTGGCCAACCTGCCCCGCACGCCCGAAGGCCGCGTCGACTTCGCGCAGGATTTCTTCGGCCGCGAGACCTTCCTCACCGTCTCCGGGCAGCTGAACGTCGAGTCGTATTGCCTCGCGCTCTCGAAGGTGTACACCTTCGGGCCGACGTTTCGCGCCGAGAATTCCAACACCAGCCGCCACCT
>DKBI01000268.1 GCA_002451175.1 Betaproteobacteria bacterium UBA6904 | reverse complement strand
ACCGCCCGCATGATGTTGACGGCGATCACCCCCTGCCCGCCCGCGAGCTCGCGCGCCGCGCGAATTTCGCGATCGAGCGCCACCAGGTTGGCGCGTTCGATCGCCTGCTTGTCGCGCGAGCGGCCCGTAGCCTGCATGAGGTCCGGATGATGGCGCCGCAGATCGACGCTCGAGATGGTCCCGACACACGCTTCCCGCGCCACGGTGCCGGCCAGCCGGTGGGCGGACACACCCACGCCCATGCCGCCCTGGACAATCCACCGCGATTCACGCCCGCGAATGCGAAGAGTTTTCATCCACTCCCTGTTCGTGGCACGCGGCGTGCACGCCTCCGACCCGGCGAAACGCCCCTGCCGGCTGCCACTATCCCCGAGGCGGGCCCCGCGACGATTGATCTACCTCAATCTCGCGGCAGGCAGGCATGCCACGATTTGACACGTGGCAACAGGACTGCTTGAAGGCGTCATCGCAAACATGCCGATGTTTCGGCAGGTTTCGCGCCCCCATTTGGCGGAGCTCGCGCGCCACGCCCGGGTCCAGCACGTGCGCCGCGGGGCGACGATCTGCCGCCGCGGCGAGACCCTGAGCTGCTTTTTCGGCGTCGCCTACGGCCTCGTCAAGCTCGGGCTGCGCGCCAACGGCGGCGAGGAGAAGGTGCTGCGCCTGGTGGGCGCGGGAGAGACCTTCGGCGAGGCGCTCGTGTTCCGCGAGCGCCCCAATCCGCTGCAGGCCGTGGCCCTCGCCGACACGATGCTCGTCGTCTTTCCGGCGCAGGCGGTGAATGCGCTGCTCGAGCACGACGTCAACTTCGCCCGCGGCCTGCTCGGCAACCTGTCCGAGCGGCTGCACAACCTGGTCGCGGAAGTCGAGGCCTGCACGCTGTTCAGCGCGCGCCAGCGCGTCGCCGCGTACCTGGAGTCGCTGGCGAGCGACGGCGAGCACGCGCGGCTGCCGGCCACCAAGACGGTCATTGCGGCGCGCCTGGGCGTCACCAAGGAGACCTTCTCGCGGCTGCTGCGCGAGTTGGCGAACCAGGGACTGATCGAAGTCGAGAAGCGCGACATCGTCCTGCGCAACCGCGCGGGGCTGGCGCAGGTCGCGCAGGGAGGCTTGCACGCCTGATGCGCATCGTTCGCGATGCGGCCGCGGGCTGAGCGCGCCGACACTTAGGAGATCACACCATGTACAAGCACATCCTCGTCCCGACCGATGGTTCCAAGCTGTCCCTGAAAGCGGTCAAGACCGCGGCGGCGCTGGCGAAGACGCTCGGCGCGAAACTGATGGGCGTCTACGTCATCCCGCCGTACGTCCCGCCCGTGTACGGTGAGGCGGTGATCTACATGCCGGAAATGACGCCCAAGCGCTACAAGGAAATCACGGCGCGGCATGCCCAGGAAGCGCTCGCGGCGCTCGAGGCAGAGGCCAAGGGCGCCGGCGTCGCCTGCAAGACGGTGTCGATGACCGCCGACCAGGCCTGGGACGGCATCGTGCGCACCGCGCACTCGAAAGGCTGCGATCTGATCGTCATGGCCTCGCACGGCCGGCGCGGGCTTTCGGGCCTGCTGCTCGGCAGCGAGACGACCAAGGTCCTCACCCACTCGAAGACCCCGGTTCTGGTCTGCCGCTGAAGTCCCTGCGCTGCGGCGCCGGCCTGCGCCGCGCCGCGGCTCAGCTGCGCCGCTTCTCCCAGCGCACGCCCAACCCGATCGGCGAGGGCGCCATGCCGACGATGCGCGTGTAGAGCTGCGCGAGGTCGGCCTCGCGCAGATCGGCGATGGGATCCGCGTTGCCGGCGAAGGCATCCCCGATGGCACGCCAGTCCTCCGCGGTGAGCGCGCGTCGCGCCGCCGGAATCACTTCCCGTTCCTCGCGCAGCATGTGGCGCCGATGGAACTCGGCGTAGTCGTCGACCGCGACGATGAACGGCCCGCTCCAGTGCGGCCAGCTCTCCTCGAACTGATCGAGCGCGCGCTCCAGGTCGCGGATGCGCTTCTGACCCTCGACATGCTCGGCGCGCAGCGTCTCCAGCAGGGGAACGCATTCCGGCGCGCGCGCGGCCAGCCGCGCGAAGAGGAAGGCGTCCTCCTTGGGATGGTGCAGGCGCTCGGGAAATTCGTCGATGTAGCGGATCATGGCGCGAAATACGCTGAACTCGGGCCGGATGGACCCGTCGCCGGCGATGTGCGCGAGATGACGCAGCGCGTGCAGCACCGCGCTGATCGAGCGGTGCTCTTCACTCAGGATGCGGATGGCGCGGTTCATGCGTAGGCGTCCGCCTCAGAGGCAAAGCAGGCTCTGCCGCACCGTCTCGGCGACGCCGCTCGCCCGCGCCAGACCGAACATGCCGAAGCCGAGGACGACCAGGCCCGCACCCAGGCGCACCGCACGGCGCGCGAACCATGCGCGCAACCGCGTCGCGGCCAGACCCGCGACGAGCATCGTCGGCAGCGTGCCCAGGCCGAAGGCGAGCATCGCCAGCGCACCGCCCGCCGGCGAACCCGCGAACGCGGCCGCGGCAAGGGCGCCGTACACCAGGCCGCAGGGCAACCATCCCCACGCCAGCCCGGCCACGTACGCCCGCGGCACGGAGCGCGCCGACAGCCCGCGAACGGCGACCGGCTGCAGGCGCCTCCACAGCGGTCCGCCGAGCGCCTCGAGCCGGGCCAGCCACCGCCCGGAGCCCATGAGGTACAGCCCGACCAGGACGAGCATCACGTTGGCCAGCACGTAGAGCACCGCCTGCACCGGCAGGGCGCCCGCCAGGTATGCCGCGGCACCGCCGGCGAGACCCGCGGCAGCGCCGCCGAGCGCATAGCTCGAGAGCCGGCCGCCATTGAACGCGAGCTGCCGCGCGAGATCCGCGCCGTGCCGCGCCGGCAGCGCCACGATCGGAATCACGCCCTGCGCGGCAAAAGCGCTGACGATGCCGCCGCACATGCCGAGGCAATGCACGCCGGAAGCGAAGCCGGCAACGAGCATCGCGACCCAGAGGCCGCTCCCCGTGCCGTCCATCTCAGATCACTTTCGAGTAGGCGATGCGCTGCGCGCTGGCGCGCAGATAGCGGTCGAACACCATGCACACCGCGCGCACCACCAGGCGGCCGCGCGGCGTGATGACGATCCAGTCGGGCTGGATCTCCACCAGGCCGTCTTCCGCCAGGCGCCGCAAATCCTCGAGCTCGGCGGCAAAGTAGCGCCGGAAGTCGATGAGGTGCGCGATCTCGATCGACTCGATCGAGAGGCGGAAATTGCAGATCAGCGTCTGGATCACCGCACGGCGCACCAGGTCGTCCTGCGTCAGCTCGAGCCCGCGCCACACCGGCAGCCGGCCGGCGTCGAGCGTGTCGTAGTACTCCTCGAGCGTCTTCACGTTCTGGTAATAGGTCGGCCCCACGCGCCCGATCGCCGAGACGCCGAAGCCCAGCATGTCCGACTCCGGATACGTCGAGTACCCCTGGAAATTGCGCTGCAGGCGCCCCTGGCTCTGCGCCACGGCGAGCTCGTCGCCCGGCTTGGCGAAGTGATCCATGCCGATGTAGAGATACCCGGCGCGCGTCAGGCGGCCGATGGCGAGCGTGAGGATCTGCAGCTTCGCCTCGGGCGACGGCAGATCGGCCTCCGCGATGCGGCGCTGGGGCTTGAACACGCGCGGCAGATGGGCGTAGCTGTACAGCGCGATCCGCTCGGGGGCGATGTCGAGCACGCGATCGAGCGTGACGCTGAAGCTGTCCAGCGTCTGGCGCGGCAGACCGTAGATGAGATCGAGATTGACCGACTTGAAGCCGCTCGCGCGCGCCTCGTCGATGACGCGGCGCGTCTCGTCCTCGCTCTGGATGCGGTGCACCGCGCGCTGCACGGTGGCGTCGAAATCCTGCACGCCCACCGAGACCCGGTTGAAGCCCAGCCCGGCCAGGAACTGCATGCGGCCCTTTTCGACGCGCCGCGGGTCCACCTCGATCGAGTACTCGGCGTGCGGCTCGCGCACGAACTGCTCGTCGAGCAGGCGCATGAGCTCGGTCATCTCTTCCCGCGACAGGAAGGTCGGCGTGCCGCCGCC
>DKBI01000284.1 GCA_002451175.1 Betaproteobacteria bacterium UBA6904 | reverse complement strand
TCTGGGCGAATGAGGAGGCGCTGCAGGCAATCGCGATCGCGGCGCAGACTCCCCGCAACGCCGCGTGCGTCGCTATTGTTTGAGCCATATCAACAAAGTATAGGGGATTACTTATTGACTCGCTACAAGACCACGCGACGCGCCATGCGGCGTCGTTTTTGTGCAACGCCGAGCGGGGACCGCTCAGTCCGCCTGCAGCTCGGCTCGGCCACGGAAATACTCCAGCGCCTCGGGGTTGGCGAGGGCCTCCAGGTTCTTCACCGGCCGCCCGTGCACCACCTCCCGCACCGCGAGNNGCGGTGCCGATGCGCACGCCGCCGGGATTGAGCACGGCGTCCGAGCGGCCGTAGATGATCATGCCGCCGTGCGCGGTGATTTCACACCAGTCGCCGTGCCGCCAGACGTTCGCATAGCGCTCGAAGTACGCCGCGTGGTACTTGCTGCCGTCGGGGTCGTTCCAGAACCCGACCGGCATCGACGGGAACGGCCGCGTGCAGACCAGCTCGCCCTTGTCGCCGGCGAGCGCCCGTCCCTGCTCGTCGAACACCTCGACCGCCATGCCGAGCCCCTTGCACTGGATCTCGCCGCGCCAGACCGGCCGCATCGGGTTGCCCAGCACGAAGCAGCCCATGATGTCGGTGCCGCCCGATATCGAGGACAGGCAGACGTCCGGCTTGATGCTCGCGTAGACGTAATCGAAGCCCTCCGCGACCAGCGGCGATCCCGTCGACAGCACGGCGCGCAGCGCCGACAGGTCGTGCGTCTCGCGCGGCCTGAGGTCGATCTTGGCGATCGCGTCGATGAATTTCGCCGACGTGCCGAGGTGCGTCATGCGCTCCGCCGCGGCGAAATCGAACACGGCGCGGCCGCGCAGCGCGAACGGCGAGCCGTCGTACAGCAGCAGCGTCGCGCCCGAGGCGAGTCCCGAGGCGAGCCAGTTCCACATCATCCAGCCGAGCGTGGTGAAGTAGAACAGCCGGTCGCCCGGCCGCACGTCGCTGTGCAGCTGCTGCTCCTTGAGGTGCTGCAGCAGCGTGCCGCCGGTGCCGTGCACGATGCACTTCGGCACGCCCGTGGTCCCCGAGGAGTACAGCACGTACAGCGGATGGTCGAACGCGACCGGCTCGTAGGCGATCTCGCCCGGGACGAACGGCTCGAGGAAGTCGGCGAGCGCGACGCCCACGCTCACCGGCGCGTCGAGGTAGGACACCACGACGCAGTGCCGCACGCTCGGCAGCTGGCGCAGGATCTCGCGCACCTTCCCGAGCGAATCGAATTCCTTGCCGCCGTAGTAGTACCCGTCGGCGCAGAACAGCACCTTGGGCTCGATCTGGCCGAGCCGGTCGAGCACGCCCTGCACGCCGAAGTCCGGCGAGCACGACGACCAGATCGCGCCGAGGCTCGCCGTGGCGAGCATGGCGGCCACCGCCTCGGGCAGGTTCGGCAGATAGCCGGCGACCCGGTCGCCCTTCGCGACGCCGGCGGCGCGCAGCGCCTGCGCCATGCGCGAGACCACGGCGCGCAGTTCCGCGTGCGACCAGCGCCGCCGGATGCGATCCTCGCCCCAGAAGACGATCGCGTCGGCGCGCTCGTCGGCGTGCGGCCGCAGCAGGTTCTGCGCGAAATTGAGCCGCGCGTCCGGAAACCAGCGCGCGCCCGGCATGCGGTCGCGATCGAGCAGCACGCGCGCGCCCTTCGTGCCGCGCACCTCGCAGAAATCCCAGAGCAGGCTCCAGAAGTCCTCGCGCCGCTCCACCGACCAGCGGTGCAGCGCATCCCAGTCCGCGCACTGCGCGCGGCGCATGAACGCGGCGAGCCGGCTTGCGTCCGCGCGCTGCGCGCCGGGAACCCAGAGAGGCCGATCGTTCACGCCGCCGCCGCTTTCTCGAGCCGCCGGATTGAGTCCATGGAGGAGGATTCTATAATCCCGCCATGAGCCGAGAATCGATGCAGTACGACGTGGTCATCGTCGGCGGCGGCCCGGCCGGGCTGTCCGCCGCCATCCGTCTGAAGCAGCTCTCCGCCGAGACCTCGGTCTGCGTGGTGGAGAAAGGCTCCGAGGTCGGCGCCCACATCCTCTCGGGCGCGGTGATGGATCCGCGCGGTCTCGACGAGCTGATTCCGGACTGGAAGGACAAAGGCGCGCCGGTCACCGTGCCGGTCGCGGAAGACCGCTTTCTCTTCCTCACCGAATCGGCCGCGCGGCAGACGCCCAACTGGATGCTGCCGGGCTGCTTCCGGAATCACGGCAACTACGTCATCAGCCTCGGCAGCGTGACGCGCTGGCTCGGCCAGCAGGCCGAGGCGCTGGGCGTGGAGATCTTTCCGGGCTTCGCCGCCGCGGAAATCCTCTACGACGACCAGGGCGCCGTGCGTGGCGTCGCCACCGGCGACATGGGCATCAATCGCCAGGGCGAGAAAACCGACGCGTGGCAGCCGGGCGTCGAGCTGCACGGCAAGTACACGTTCTTCGCC
Organism: Betaproteobacteria bacterium UBA6904; assembly: GCA_002451175.1. Taxonomy (GTDB): domain Bacteria; phylum Pseudomonadota; class Gammaproteobacteria; order Burkholderiales; family SG8-39; genus 2-02-FULL-66-14. The sequence continues at coordinate 3,616 of DKBI01000284.1, read as the reverse complement.
GAGGGATGCCGCGGGCACCTCGGCAGGCAGCTCGAGGCGAAATTCGACCTGCGCAAGGACGCCGATCCGCAGGTCTACGGGATCGGCCTGAAGGAACTGTGGGACGTCCAGCCCGAGAAGCATCGGCCCGGACTCGTGCTGCACACCGCGGGCTGGCCGCTCGATCCGGCGACGTACGGCGGCGCCTTCCTCTACCACCTCGAGCATGGCCAGGTCGCGGTGGGCTTCGTCGTCGGGCTGGCGTACCGCAACCCGTATCTCAGCCCGTACGAGGAATTTCAGCGCTACAAGACGCACCCGGCGATCCGCGGCTTCTTCGAGGGCGGCAAGCGCGTCGCCTACGGCGCCCGCGCCATCGCGGCCGGCGGGCTGCAGTCGCTGCCGAAGACCGTGTTTCCGGGCGGCTGCCTGATCGGCGACGACGCCGGTTTCCTCAACGCCTCGCGCATCAAGGGCAGCCACGCCGCGATCAAGACCGGCATGCTGGCCGCCGAAGCCGCGCAGGCGGCGCTCGCCGCGGGCCGCTCGGGCGATGAACTGACGAGCTATCCGGACGCGTTCCGGCAGTCGTGGCTGTTCGACGAACTGTGGCGCGCGCGCAATTTCAAGCCCTGGATGGCGAAGGGCCTCTACCTCGGCTCGGTCATGTTCGGCATCGACCAGATCGTGTTCGGCGGCAAGGCGCCGTGGACGCTGCGCCACGCGCACGCGGATCACGACACGCTGCAGACGAAGGACGAGGCGCAGCCGATCGCCTATCCGAAACCGGACGGCGTGCTCACGTTCGATCGCCTGACCAACGTCGCGTTCTCGAACACCAATCACGCCGAGGACCAGCCGGTGCACCTGACGCTGAAGGACGCGTCGGTGCCGGTCGCCGTGAACCTCGAGCGCTACGACGCGCCCGAGCAGCGCTACTGCCCGGCCGGCGTCTACGAAATCGTGCGCGACGGCGAAGGCGGCGCCGCGCGCCTGCAGATCAACGCGCAGAACTGCGTGCACTGCAAGACCTGCGACATCAAGGATCCGACGCAGAACATCGTCTGGGTCGTCCCCGAGGGCGGCGGCGGCCCCAATTATCCGAACATGTGAGCGGAGCCTGACCCCGATGTTCAAGACGGCCGATCTCTACGACGCGCACGGCGACGAGGTGCAGGTGGTGACACCGCTCCTGCGGCATTTCGGCGGCGAGCGCCGGTTCTGCGGGCCGATCGTCACGGTCAAGGTGTACGAGGACAATCTCCTCGTGCACGAGCAGCTGAAGGAGTCCGGCGAGGGCCGCGTCATGGTCATCGACGGCGCCGGGAGCCTGCGCGCGGCGATCGTCGGCGACATCCTCGCGCAGCGCGGCAAGGACATGGGCTACCGCGGGTTCGTCATCAACGGCTGCGTGCGCGACGTCGTTGATTGCGGCCGCATCGCGGTCGGCCTGATGGCGCTGGCGGCCAATCCGACGCGGCCGAAGAAGAAGGGCTTCGGCGAGCGCGGCCTGGCGGTCGCGTTCGGCGGCGTGAAGTTCACGCCCGGCGAGTGGCTCTACGCCGACGAGGACGGCATTCTGGTCTGCGCGCGCAAGCTCGTCTGAGCCGGCCTACTTCTCGAACACCGCCTGCACGACGACGATGCGCGCCTCCTCGAGGTTGCGCGTGACGTTGCGGAATTTCTGGCCGGCGTCCGCGCCCATCAGCAGGTGAATGCCGACCGGCGCGGGCCCCCGCGCGTCGAGCTTCTGCACGCGCGCCCGGTACCAATCGAGCGATCTCGCGCTGACGTCTTCCCAGTGCCGCTGGCGGAAGCCGAGCGCGGCGAGAATCGGCGCAACCGCCCCGGCCGGCTGCAGATGGCTGATCGCCGCGTCGCGCGCCCACGGCACGGGATAGTGCGGTTCGCCTGCCGGGCCGAGGAATACGTCGTGGAACAGCAGCCGCCCGCCCGGTCGCAGCACGCGCCCGATCTCCCCGTAGAAGCGCGCCTTGTCCGCGATGTTCATCTGCACGTGCTCGGTCCAGGCGACGTCGAAGCTCGCGGCGGGAAACGGCAGCTCGAGCGCGCTCGCCGCGCGGAAGGTCGTCTGCCCGGCGAGACCGCAGCGCGCCGACAGCAGCGCAGCGACCTCGCAGAATTCGGCGCTGAGGTCGATGCCCGTCACGCGACAGCCGTGCTGCGCGGCGAGATACCTCGCCGAGCCGCCGATCGCGCAGCCCACGTCGAGCACGGCGTGCGAGGCGTCGAGATGCGCGAGCGCGGCCAGTTCCCGCGTGGCGTCGCGTCCGCGGATGTGGAAGGCGTCGAGCGGCGCGAGGTCCGCGTGCGTCAGATGCTCGACGTCCTTGCCGGCGGCCTTCAGGGCGGCGAGCACGCGCTCGGCGAGATCGCCGACCGCGTAGTGCGCGCTGACCGCCTGCTGCTGCGAATGCATCGGGACGTGGCTCCGGAGAGGCCTCGCGGCCATAATAGCGCAGCGCTGCGCCGCCCATGGCCGCCATTCCGCTCGAGCTGACCGAATCGTTCCAGCCCGTCATCGGCGCGGCGGTCACCCTGCGCCCGCTGCAGCCGGGCGACGTCGACATCGAAACCGCCTTCGTCGAGGGACTTTCGGCGGAGACGCGCGCGAGCCGGCTGCTCGGCGGCGCAGTGAAGGTGACGCGCGCCTACATCGAGCGCCTGACGCGCGTCGATTACACGCGCGACATGGCGCTGGCGGCCACCGTGATGCTCGAGGGACACGAGACGCTGATCGGCGTGGCGCGCTACGCGCTCGACGCCGATGACGCGGCCTGCGAGTTCGCGCTGGTCGTTGCGGATGCCTGGCAGCGGCGCGGCATCGGTCGCCGCATGCTCGAAAAATTGATCGCGATCGCCAGGGCGCGCCGCGTGCCGGCGATGTACGGCGACCTGCTCGCGGCGAACCGCGGCATCATCCTGCTGGTCGGCCGGCTCGGGTTCAAGCTGACCCGCCACCCGGCGGAGCCGCAGCTGAGCCGCGCGGTGCTCGACCTGGCCTGAACGCGCCGCCGCGCGGCGGCACGCGCTACGCCGAGAGCAGCTGCTCCTCGGTCAGGGCCATGACCACGGACGAGCCGTTGACGATCGAGTCCCGCAGGCCGCCCGCCTGGGACAGCACGTGGTCGGCGAAGAAGCGCGCCGTCGCGATCTTCGCGGCATGGAAGGCCGCGTCGCCGTCGCCCGCCGCCCGCTTGCCCTCGCAGATCAGCGCCGCGCGCGCCATCTGCCAGCCGCCGCAGACCACGCCCATCAGCTTGAGGAACGGGACGGCGCCGGCAAACGCCACGCGCAGATCCTTGCCGGCGTTCGCCAGGATGAACTCCACGCTCTCCGCGACCGCCGCAACGCCCGACGCGAGCGAGCGGCGGATCGCCTGGAGATCGGCGTCGGCGGACTTCGCCAGCTCGCCGTCGAACTGGCGCAGCTCGGCGATGAGCGCCTTCACGGTGGCGCCGGCCTCGCGGGCGATCTTGCGGCCCACGAGGTCGTTGGCCTGGATGCCCGTCGTGCCCTCGTAGATCGTGGTGATGCGCGCGTCGCGGAAGTGCTGCGCCGCGCCGGTCTCCTCGATGAATCCCATGCCGCCGTGGATCTGCACGCCGAGCGAGGC
>DKBI01000270.1 GCA_002451175.1 Betaproteobacteria bacterium UBA6904 | reverse complement strand
CGGCATGGCGCCGCTGGTGTCGCATTGCCTGGAGCTGGGCCTGATCGAGGCGAAGAACTACAACCAGGTCGAGTGCTTCAGCGCGGGCGTGCAATTCGCGCGCGCCGAGGGAATCGTGCCCGCGCCGGAGGCCAACCACGCGGTGAAGGGGGCGATCGACGAGGCGCTGCGCTGCAAGACCGAAGGCAAGTCGAAGACGATCCTGTTCAATCTTTGCGGCCACGGACATTTCGACATGCAGGCCTACATGGACTACTTTGCCGGCAAGCTCACCGACCAGAGCTACGACGAGGCCGAGCTGGCCATGGCGCTGGCCGGGCTGCCGGCGGTGTCCGCGTAGCGGGACCGAATCGAACCCACGGAGGCGGCGGGAGAAACCGGAGGCACGGCCTCCGGTTTTTTTTCGCCCGGACCGCGGGCGCGTGGCCGGCGCCGCGATAATGCGCGCCATGAGCCGCCCGTCTCCCGATGCGCAGCCGGACGAGCGCGAGCTCTCCGCGGGCTGGTACGTGTTCGCCGCAGCGTGCCTCTGCATCCTGGCCATGGTCGTGCTGGCGCGTGCGAACCTGCCGAACGCGCGCGAGATCGCCGGCATGCTCGGCATCGCTCCGCACAAGCCGGTCACCGTGGCGCTGATGATCGCGTCGCTCGGCGTCAGTCTTGGGTTCGGCAGTTGCGCGGCCTACCCGCTCGTCTGGTGGGACGGCCGGCACCGGCGCGCCTGCCTCGTCGGCGCCGCGGCGGCATCGACCATCGGCGCGCTGCTGTACGTCGCCCCGTCGCTGGTGCGCTTCGTCGCCGGCTGAGCGAACGCATTCCGCGCAGGCCACGCCGTCCTCGCTCGGCCGAGCGGCCCCTTGGCCCGGGGATCTCGGCGGCCCTCGCCCCGGCACCGCAATTCGGGCAGACTCTGCGGCCCGATCCAAGCCCTGATAGGCGACCCAATGCCCCTGCCAAGAATCGTGCGTGCCGATGAGGTCGCGGCGTGTTCCGGCTCGTCCTATCCGGAACCCTTCCGAAGCCGCATGGGGGCAGGCGACTGGCGCGCCCTCGGTGACGCATTCGGACTTGCGCAGTACGGCGTCAACCTCGAAACGCTGCCGCCGGGCGCGCAGTCAGCGTTGCGCCACTGGCATACGCTGTCCGACGAGTTCATTTACGTTCTCGAGGGCGAGTTGCGGCTGCGGACGAACGACGGCGAAGCCGTGATGTCCGCGGGGAGCTGCGTCGGATTCAAGGCCGGGGAACGCAACGCGCATCATCTCGTGAATTGCTCCGACCGCGCCGCGCGCTTCCTCGTGGTCGGCACGCGAGTGCCCGGAGACATGGCGTTCTACCCCGACGACGACCTGCAATGGAGTTGGACCGAGCAAGGCCGTCACCCCGCGCACAAGGACGGGCGGCCGTACGACGGATCGGACGAACGCCCTCCCCCAGCGGGCGGCAGTTGACTCCGGGGCCGAGTTGCCCTGCAATAGACCCGCCCTCGAGCCCATTCATCGACCAAGGCCGGAATCCGCAGAGGGGGAGACCGGCCCCATGCAACAAGCAAGGAGCACGTTCATGAAATCGAAGACATTGTGGGTTGCCGCAGTACCTGCGCTGCTGCTCGCCGGTTGCGGCTACGAATATTTCCGTGCCTCGACGACGACCCCCTGCGCTTCCGCGGAGTGCGAGGTGGCGGTGTCCGTGGAAGAGGACGGCCTCGGGGGCTGCACGGTCCTGTACGCCACGCCGAGTACGCTGCATGTCCTGAGCCAGGCGCCGAAGCCCAGCCTGGTGCGCTGGAGAATCTCGGGCGACGGCGCCCAGAAGTACGAGTTCTACGGCCCGCCTCCGCCCGATCAGCAGACGCGGGGCGTCCAGTTCAAGACCGACAACGACGTGGTTTTCGCCCAGTGCGGCGCGATCAAGTCGGGCGCCGAGTTCCAGTGCGCGAACAATCGCACGGCGGGAAGCTACGCGTACACCGTGAACCTGAAGCGCAAGGGCAGCGGCGCGGCCTGCAAGCCGCTCGACCCCATCATCATCAACGATTAATCGCTGAGATCGCTTCCAGCCACGCGCGCGCGTCGTTCACGGCCTCCCGGAAGCCGCGCGCGCGTCCCTCGGCCATGGCCGCGGTGAACGCCGCGGCGTCGAGCTGAGTCCGCGCTCGCTGGATCCAGGGCGCAAGGAATGCCTCGTCCGCCGGCGTGCGGTGCACGCCCGCCTTGGCGGCCTCCGCTTCCGCGGCGCCGTAGCAGCGTGCCGCTCGGACCCAGTCGCCCATCGCGCCGGCGAACCCCGCGCTGACCTCCAGCAGGCTCTGGCCGGCCGGCACCGAGTCGATCTCGGCTGCGATCCGACCGACGTCGCAGAGATGCGCGCGCGCGTCGCCGAGCGCATCGCGGCCGATGCAGACCATCGCCAGGTTCAGCCGCACGATGGCGATGTTCTCGAGGTCGCCGAGGTCGAGCAGCCCGCGGAGCGCTTGCTCGAACAACGCCTGGGCCGCCGCGTAGTCGCCGCGCAGCAAGTGCACCTGGCCCAGCAGGCTGCGCGCGCCGGCCAGCTCGCGCGCGGAATCCAGCCGGCCAGCCAGCGCCACCGCCTCCTCCGCATGCGTGCGGGCCACCGCGGTGTCGCCCTCCCCGAGCGCCGCCCAGCACAGGGGCTGCAGCGTCGCCGCCATCCGTCGCTCGTCGTTCAAAGCCCGCGCAATGGCCAGGCTTTCCTCGAGATGGCGCCGCGCATCGGCATAGCGGCCCATCATCGAACAGAACTGGCCCGCGCTCATCAGGCAACGACTGCGCTCGGCATCGCCCGCCTGGCTTCCCGGCCGGGACAGCGCCTCTAGCGTCAGGCGCAAACCGAGTTCGAGCTGCCCCCGGATGAACCAGTAAGGCTTGCTGGCGTGGAGCAGCCGATACCCGCTCGCGACGCCGTCGGGCACGCGGTCGCACGCGCGGTGCGCCGCCACCAGGTTTTCGCGCTCGGCATCGAGCCGCGCGAGCCATTCGCCCTGCTGCGGCCCGCCCAATTGGGCGCGCGCGTGTTCGGCAAAGGCGAGATAGTAGGCGAGATGGCGCACGCGGGCCGCCTTCTTCTCGCCGGCGGCCTCGAGTTTCTCCCAGGCGTACTGGCGCACCGTGGCCAGCATGCGGTAGCGCTCGCCGTCCGCCTCGGTCGCCACCAGCGACCTGTCCACGAGGTGTGCGACGAGATCCAGCACCTCCTCGGTACGCGTCGTGTCCAAGGCACAGACCGACTCTGCCGCCTCGAGCGTCAGACTGCCCGAAAAGACGGCAAGCCGGCGCAGCACGGCGCGCTCCGGCTCCGACAGCAGGTCATGACTCCAATCGAGCGTCGCCCGCAGCGACTGCTGTCGCGGCAGCGTGGTGCGGTCGCCGCGCGTGAGCAGCCGGAAGCGGTCCTGCAGCCGCGCCGCCAGGTTCTCCACGGAGAGCGCCCGCACGCGCGCAGCGGCGAGCTCGAGGGCGAGCGGAATGCCGTCGAGCTGACGGCAGATTGCCGCGACTGCGGGTGCATTGGCCGCCGTCACGCGGAATTCCGGCTGGACCGCGCGCGCGCGCTCCACGAACAGGCGCACGGATTCGAAGCCCTCCAGCGCAGCGGGCGCGCCATCGCCGTCCGCCGTCGGCACGGCCAGCGCATTGAGCGGGTAGCACGCCTCCCCGGCCACGTGCAGGGGCTCGCGGCTCGTCGCGACCATCCGCAACCGGGGCGCCGCGGCAAGCAATGCGACGGCCAGCTGCGCGCAGGCCTGCACCAGATGCTCGCAGTTGTCGAGCACCAGCAGCTGCTGCCGCTCGCGGGCCTGCGACAACAGCGCCTCCAGCACCGGGCGGCCGGCTTCCTCGCGCACGCCCAGCGCGCTCGCCACCGCCTGCGGCACGAGCGCGGCTTCCCCCAGCGACGCCAGCTCGACGAACCAGACTCCGTCGGGCGATGTGTCCAGCGACTCGGCCGCAAGCTGCAACGCGAGGCGCGTCTTGCCAAGGCCGCCGGCGCCCACGATCGTCAGCAGCCGCGTCGATTCGAGCTGCGCGCGCACCGCGACCACGTCCCGTTCGCGGCCGACGAAGCGCGTGGTCTGCTGCGGCAGATTGTTCGGCGTCGCCTCGAGCGAGCGCAGTGCGGGAAAGTCGCGGCGCAGGCGCGGATGCAGCGCCTGGAACACGCGCTCCGGACTGGCGAGATCGCGCAATCGCACGGCGCCGAGGTCGCGCAACGACAGCTCGGGCGCCAGCCGGTCTCGGACGCGCTCGGCGACCGCCCCCGACAGCAGCACCTGTCCGCCATGGGCCGCGCTCATGATGCGCGCGGCACGATTCACGGCGGGACCGAAGAAGTCGTCCTCACGGGATTCTTCCGCGCCCAGGTGCATGCCGCAGCGCACGCGCAGCGCGAGACCGTGCGTGGCGCCCGGGTCCGCCAGCGCCTGCTGCAAGGCCACCGCCGCGCCGAGCGCGTCGAGCGGATCCTCGAACACGGCGTGCACGCCGTCGCCGGTCGTCTTGACGATGCGGCCGCGGTGCGCCTCGACCGCGGCGCGCGCAAGCGTGTCGTGCGCCGCGAGCGCGGGCCGCATGCGCGCCGGCTCGCTCTCCCAGAGCCGGGAGCTCCCCTCGACATCGGTGAACAGAAACGTCCTTGCGGGTTCCGGTTCAGCCATACGTGAGCGCGCCCCGCGCGAGCGGCCGGCTCAGACGCCTCCGCGCTGCAACGGCGCCTTGAGCGCCTCGTCGAGCGCCTTGTGGCTCTCGGCGAAATGCGCCCGCGTCTCGCGGCTGAGGCCCGCCTTCGACTGCGCGCCGCGCAGCGCGGCCGACAGCCGCTGCGCGTTCTCGCGCATCAGGGCGAGCGCGTCGGCAGGCGCCGTGGCGCCCGGCCGCAGCAGCGCTGCGGCCACCTTCTTCAGATGCTCGCGCTGCAGGTTGCGCCGGAAAAGATCGGTCTCCCGCCCGGCAAAGGCCTCGCTCCAGATCGACGCCTGCAGCGCATCGTGCAGCTCGCCGAGGCCGAGCACGCGCCGCCCGTCCACGACGCGCCCCGGCGATTCCAGCAGGCGCACCGCCACGGCGTCGGACAGGAGGTGGTCGAGGATCGGCTTCTGGATGCGCAGCACCGCCGTCGCGACGCTCGGAAAGGGATTCTCCGGCCGCTGGAACTGGTCGATGCCGAGGCGGCTGAGCAGCTCGGGCGCGAACCGGAAGCTGTCGCTGCGCAGGAAATCCCGCGTCAGCCGATCGAGCGCTTCGCGCTGCCGCGCCTGCGGCACGGGCTCGTACAGCGGTGCGCCCGCCACGCCGCCGCGCCGGTGGGTGACGCCGCCGACGTACTTGGCGAGGAGCGGCGCGACCCGCTCCACCTGCCGCAGGCCGTTCGTCAGACTGCGCGTGAGCCGCTCGGCGCTCTCGCCCGGCGCCAGCTTCATCCCCTGCAGCCGTCGCCACAGTTCCTGCGACAGGCGCAGGCGCCGCTCGTAATACGCGATCGGATCGGATCCCAGATCGAAGCGATTCACCTCGGGATCGATGCCCAGATAGAGAGGTTCCACGCCCGCGTCCTCGTCCGTGGCGAACGCCAGCTCCGGTTCCGCGCTGCGCGCGGCGATGCGCGCCAGCGCCGCCGGCTCCTCGTCCGGCGCGAGCGGGCGATAGGCATACTCGATCGCCCAGTAGTCGTACGCACCGATCGATTCCATCACCCAGTCGCGCTGCGGCTCGCCCTCGAGCGGCAGGTTGAACGGGATGTAGTCCATCACCGACGCCGCCGTGCCGTTCTGGCGCGTGAACTGCGGATCGCCCAGGCGCCGCAGCTCGAAGGCGGCCGAGGCGCGGAAATTGTGGCGCAGGCCGAGCGCATGGCCGACCTCGTGCATGATGACTTCCTTGACGTAGCGCTGCGCAAGCGCCTCGGCGTCCGGCCCGTCCATCGCCTGCCCGCGCGCTTCGAGCAGATCGCGCGCGAAGTCGAGCTCCTGCGCCACCCCGCTCGCAAACGCGCACGCGTCCCCGGCATCCTCCGCCGGCGCCGCGTGCACGCCCGCGCCGAGATCCTCCGCCACGAGGCGCCGCGCACCGCGCGCAAAACCGTCCGACATGCCGACATCCGACGTCAGGATCTCTCCGGTGCGCGGATCCGCGCGCCGCGGCCCGATGGCGAAGCCGACGTCCGCGCCCGTGAACCAGCGCACCACGGCGCGCCGCGCGGGACCCTGCTCGATGTCGTCCGCGCCCTCCTGCTGCCGCACCGCGATGGCGTCCTTCAGACCGATGCGTTCGAAGGCCTTGTTCCATTCCAGCACGCCGTCCGCGACCGCCCTGCGGTACTTCTCGGGAATGTTGCGGTCCAGCCAGAACACCAGGGGCTCCCGCGTCGCGGACACCGCGGCCGCGG
>DKBI01000230.1 GCA_002451175.1 Betaproteobacteria bacterium UBA6904 | reverse complement strand
AAGATGGGCATCTCGACCTACATGTCCTATACGGGCGCGCAGATCTTCGAGGCCGTCGGGTTGCAGCGTTCGCTGGTGGACAAGTACTTCACCGGAACGACCTCGTCGGTCGAGGGCATTGGCGTCTTCGAGGTGGCCGAGGAGGCAATTCGCCTGCACCACGCGGCATTTGGCAACGATCCGGTGCTGGCGCATGCGCTTGACGCGGGCGGCGAATACGCCTGGCGCGTGCGCGGCGAGGAGCACATGTGGACNNGCCATGAATCGCATCGGCGGCAAGTCCAACACGGGCGAGGGCGGCGAGGACCGGCGGCGCTATGCGCCCGTGAAGGCGGGCGAAACCCTGCGCTCCCGGCTGGGGGCCGGGCGCGTCGAGGCGGATATTGCGCTGCAGGCAGGCGACACGCTGAAGTCGAAGATCAAGCAGGTCGCCTCGGGCCGCTTCGGCGTGACCGCCGAGTACCTTGCGAGCGCGGAGCAGATCCAGATCAAGATGGCGCAAGGCGCCAAGCCCGGGGAGGGCGGGCAGCTTCCCGGCCGCAAGGTCTCCGAGTACATCGCGGAATTGCGCTTCTCGACGCCGGGCGTCGAGCTGATCTCGCCGCCGCCGCATCACGACATCTACTCGATCGANNCGACGGCGGGACCGGGGCCTCGCCTTGGTCGTCGATCAAGCATGCCGGAACGCCCTGGGAACTCGGACTGGCGGAGACTCAGCAGACTCTCGTGCTCAACCGGTTGCGCGGCCGGATCGCGGTCCAGGTGGACGGGCAGATCAAGACCGGCCGCNNGTGAACTATTTCTTCTTCGTCGCCGAGGAGGCGCGCGAGTTGATGGCGCAACTCGGCATCCGCCGTTTCAGCGACTTGATCGGCCGCGTCGATCTCCTCGACATGCGCAAGGGGGTCGCGCATTGGAAAGCGCAGGGGCTCGATTTCTCGCGGATCTTCACTGCACCCCAGGTGCCGGCGGAGGTGGCGCGCTCGCACGCGGAGCGGCAGGATCACGGCCTCGACAAGGCGCTGGACAATCGCCTGATCGAGCTCGCGACGCCGGCCATCGAGCGCAAGGAGCCGGTGCGGATCGAGGTGCCGGTGCGCAACGTGAATCGCACGGTTGGAACCATGCTGTCCTGGCACGTTGCGAGCCGGTACGGTCACGACGGATTGGCTCCGGACACGATCCACATCCGGCTGGCGGGGTCGGCCGGACAGAGTTTCGGCGCATTCCTCGCGCGTGGCATCACGCTCGATCTCATCGGCGAGACGAACGACTACTGTGGCAAGGGTCTCTCGGGCGGCCGCATCTCGGTGCAGCCCTCGCCGAAATTCCGCGGCGAGCCCGGAGAGAACATCGTGACCGGCAACGTCGTGCTGTACGGCGCGATTGCCGGCGAGGCGTACTTCCGTGGCGTCGCCGGCGAGCGCTTTGCGGTGCGGAACTCCGGTGCGCACGCCGTCGTGGAAGGTGTCGGCGATCACGGGTGCGAGTACATGACCGGTGGCACGGTGGTCGTGCTCGGTCTCACGGGGCGCAATTTCGCGGCAGGCATGTCCGGCGGCATCGCCTACGTTTACGACGTCGACGGCGAACTGGCCCGGCTCTGCAACATGGCGATGGTGGACTTCGAGCCGGTGCTCAGCGAGAGCGAGCAGCAGGCCAAGATTCCGCGGGATCTCTGGCATCAGGGCCAATGCGACGAACCGATTCTTCGCGGCCTGATCGAGCGCCATGCGCGGTACACCGGCAGCAGCCGGGCGCACCGGATCCTCGAGGATTGGCCCGAGCAGCGCGTGCATTTCGTCAAGGTGTTCCCGAAGGAGTACCGCCGCGCGCTGGGCGAGCTCGCGGCGGCACATCGCAAGGCGGCGGCCTGAATGGGCAAAGTCACGGGATTTCTCGAGCATCAGCGATTGCAGGAGGCCGCCGAGGCGCCGCAGGAGCGCAAGAGACACTATCGCGAGTTCGTCGCGCACCTCACGGACGCCGAGGCGCGCGTGCAGGGCGCCCGCTGCATGGATTGCGGCACGCCGTTCTGCATGTCGGGGTGCCCGGTGAGCAATATCATCCCGGACTGGAACGACCTCGTGTACCGCCAGGACTGGGAGCGTGCGATCGAGACGCTCCACTCGACGAACAATTTTCCGGAATTCACGGGGCGCGTCTGCCCGGCGCCGTGCGAGGAGGCGTGCACGCTGCGCATCAACAGCGACCCGGTCGGCATCAAGTCGATCGAACACGCCATCATCGACAAGGCTTGGGAGGCCGGCTGGGTGCAGCCGCAGCCGGCGGCGAGCCCCTCGGGTCGGCGCGTCGCNNCACGCGGTCGTCGTCTTCGAGAAGAACGATCGGCCGGGCGGGCTGCTGCGTTACGGCATCCCGGATTTCAAGCTGGAGAAGTCCCTGATCGACCGGCGCGTGGCGCAGATGGTGGCGGAAGGCGTCGAGTTCCGCGTGAACCACGTCGTCGGCCCTGCGCCACTGGGCGCCGGCAACGCGGCGGCGCAAACCGTCGATCCCAGCCGCCTGTTGGAGGACTTCGACGCCGTCGTCCTTGCCGGGGGCGCCGAACAGCCGCGCGACCTGCCAGTCCCGGGGCGCGAGCTCGATGGCGTGCATTTGGCGATGGATTTTCTCCCGCTGCAGAACCGCCGCGTCGCGGGTGACGGGGGCGTCCCGGAACTCTGGGCGAAGGACAAGCGCGTCGTGGTCATCGGCGGCGGGGATACTGGATCGGATTGCGTCGGTACCTCGAACCGGCATGGTGCGCGCTCGGTGACGCAGCTGGAGTTGCTGCCGATGCCACCCGATCCCGAGCGCAACCCGGCATGGCCCTATTGGCCGACGCGTCTGCGAACCTCGTCTTCGCACGAAGAGGGCTGCGAGCGCGACTGGTCCATCGCGACGAAGGCGTTCGTCGGCGGCAAGGAGGACCGGGTCACCGCAGTCAAGGTGGTGCGACTGGAATGGAAGAGCGGCAAGCCGGCGGAAGTGCCCGGATCGGAGTTCACGCTTCCGGCGGATCTCGTGCTGCTGGCGATGGGGTTCGTATCGCCGTGGGCGTCCGTGCTCGAGTCCTTTGGCGTCGAGAGGGACGCGCGCGGCAACGCCAAGGCGGCGACCGATGGCGCAGGCAGCTACGCGACGAGCGTCCCCAAGGTCTTCGCCGCAGGCGACATGCGACGCGGTCAGTCGCTCGTCGTGTGGGCCATTCGCGAGGGCCGTCAATGCGCCCGGGCGGTGGACGAATTTCTCACTGGCACATCTGATCTTCCGCGCTAGCCGGTGGCGCACGGCGCTTGACGTGGCGCCTCGGGGACTCGGTGCCCCGGCGGGCGATTCGCGGGCGGCGTAGAATCCCCCCGACCTGCATCGAGGGAGGCGCGTGCCGCGCGCCATGCGGAGCACCGGGCAGCGCAGAATGCCGACGATTCCTGGCGTAATACCCGATTACGCGTGTTCAGCTTGACTGGACAGCCGCGGCGGTAGCCTCGCGCGAAAACATGGCCGTCCGGCGCCGCATCTACCGCAAGTACCTCGCGCTGATCATCGCGCTGGTGGCCACGACCCTGGTCGTCGGGGGCGCGATAGGCACCTACTTTTCCTATCTGGAGACCCGCGAAGCGCTCGTCACGCTGGCGCGCGAGAAGGCCGCCTCCGCGGGCAACCGCATCGAGCAGTTCGTCAAGGAGATCGAGCACCAGATCGGTTGGACGACGCTGCCGCAGGTCGTCGAGGATGGCGATCCTAAGGCGCTGCGGCGCAACGACTTCGTCAAGCTCGGGCGCCAGGTGGCCTCCATTACCGAGGCGAGCTACATCGACCCCAAGGGCTGCCTCCAGGTCGTTTCCTCGCGCCTGCAGATGGACCGCATGGGCGACTGCCTGGAGGACCTCGCGGGAGATCCTCGCTTCCTCGGCGCCCGCGGTGGGGAGGTGTACTTCGGCCCAGTGTACTTCCGCAAGGAAACCGAACCGTACATGGCGATCGCGATGCGCGCGGGACGCAGCGGTGCGGGCGTCACGGCCGTCGAAGTCAACTTGAAATTCATCTGGGAGGTGATTCAGCGCATCAAGATCGGCCAAACGGGCATCGCCTACGTGCTCGACAAGGACGGCATCCTCGTGGCGCACCCGGACATCAGCCTGGTCCTGCAGAAGACCGACTTTTCCGGACTGCCTCAGGTGAAGTCTGCGCTCGTCGCGCAGCGTTCGCAGGCCGGCGATGCGGACGACGAGCGCCCGGTCGTCGTCGAGGCGCGCGATCGCGGCGGTCGCCCGGTGCTCACCGCTTCGTCGCGCATCGAGTCGCTCGGCTGGTATGTGTTCGTCGAGCAGCCCACGGCGGAGGCGTACAAGCCGCTCTATGCGTCGCTGGCCCGCAGCGGCGTCGTGCTGGTGGTCGGTCTCGTCCTGTCCGTGCTCGCCGGTCTCGTATTCGCGCGGCGCATGACCGATCCGATCCGCGCGTTGCAGGACGGCGCGGTGGCCATCGGCGCGGGCAATCTCGACCAGAAGATCGACGTCCGGACCGGCGACGAGCTGCAGGAGCTCGCTGAGCGCTTCAACCGGATGGCCTCGGACCTGAAAGAGTCGTACGCGGGCCTCGAACGCAAGGTGGAGGCCCGTACGGCCGAGCTGCAGGAGGCGCTCGAGCAGCAGACCGCAACCGCTGAAATCCTGAAGGTGATCAGCGGCTCGCCCACCGACGTGCAACCGGTTTTCGATGCCATCGTGAGCAGCGGCATTCGCCTGTTTGGCGAATCTGCGGTTGCGGTCGTGCTGCCGGATGGAGATCAGGTGCGCGCCGCGGCCATAGCCGAGACGGATGCCCGGCGGGCAGCGCAGTGGCGGGGGCGGTTTCCGTTCGCGCTCACCCGCGAATACATGCACGGCGCGGCCATCCTGGACGCCCGGGTTGTGGACGTTCCCGACGCGGAAAGAGCGACGGGCGACTGGGCGGTCGGCGTGCGCAACTTCCTCGAGAGCGGATACCGGGCGGTCACGATCATGCCGATGATCCGCGGCGGGCACGCCATCGGCGCGATCAGCGTCCTGCGGCTGAAACCCGGAGCGCTCTCGGACAAGCAGCTCGCGCTGTTGCGAACCTTTGCTGATCAGGCAGTCATTGCAATCGAAAACGTGCGCCTGTTCAACGAGACCCGGGAGGCCTTGGAGCAGCAGCGCGCCTCGGCCGACGTGCTCGGGGCCATCAGCAGCTCGATCGCCGACACGCGACCGGTCTTCGAGATCATCCTGGAGCGCTGCGAGCAGTTGTTCGAGGGCCAGCTGGTCGGCATGACGATCGCCAGCGAGAACGGCCAGATCGACCTCGCGGCCTACCACGGCGAGAAGCGCGAGCAGTTGCGGGCGCTGTATCCGATGCCACTGACCCATGAAAGCGGGTCGGGCAGCGCCATCCTCGACGCCGAATTGAAGGACTACCCGGATACCGAGGCGCCGGGGGTGCCGGTCTACGTCCGCGACGGCTGCAGAGCGATTGACATGCGCTCGATCGTCTTCGCGCCGATGATCTTCGAGGGGCGCGGGATCGGCGCGATCTGGGTGGGGCGCAAGGCGGCTGGCCGGTTCCGCGAAAAGCAGCTCGAACTGCTCCGGACGTTCGCCGACCAGGCGGTCATCGCGATCCAGAACGCCCGGTTGTTCCGCGAGATTCAGGAAAAGAGCCAGCAGCTGGAGATTGCGAACCGCCACAAGTCCGAGTTCCTCGCCAACATGAGCCACGAGCTGCGTACGCCGCTCAACGCCGTGATCGGATTCTCGGAGGTGCTGGCGGAGCGCTATTTCGGCGAGCTGAACGAGAAGCAGGCCGAGTACGTGAACGACATCCACGCCTCCGGCAAGCACCTGCTGCAGCTCATCAACGACATTCTCGATCTCTCCAAGATCGAGGCGGGACGCATGGAGCTCGACCTCGCCGAGTTCGACCTGCCCTCGGCGCTGCAGAATGCGATGACGCTGGTGAAGGAGCGGGCGCAGCGCCACGGCATCGGTCTCAGTCTCGAGGTGGACCTGTCGCTCGGCCTGTTCCGCGCCGACGAGCGTAAATTCAAGCAGATCATGCTCAACCTGCTGTCCAACGCGGTGAAGTTCACGCCCGAGGGCGGCAAGGTGAGCGTGGCCGCGAAGCCGCACGGCGATGCGGTCGAGGTCTCGGTGACCGACACCGGCGTCGGCATCGCGCCGGAGGATCACGAGGCCGTGTTCGAGGAATTCAAGCAGGTCGGCCGCGATTACACGCGCAAGGCCGAGGGCACGGGACTCGGGCTTGCGCTCACCAAACGCTTTGTCGAGCTGCACGGCGGGGAAATCCGTCTCGCCAGCGGCCTCGGCCAGGGCTCCACATTCACGTTCACGCTTCCCAACCGCCATGGCCAATGAACTGATCCTCATCGTCGAAGACAACGAAAAGAACCGCAGGCTCGCGCGCGACATCCTGCAGGTGAAGGGGTACCGCATTCTCGAGGCGGAGACGGCCGAGATCGGTCTCGAACTCGCGCCGAAGGAAAAGCCGGATCTGGTGCTGATGGACATTCAGCTGCCCGGCATGAATGGCATCCAGGCGCTGAAGAAACTGCGCGCGGACGAGGCGACGCGCGCGATCCCGGTGCTCGCGTTCACGGCCTCGGTCATGCCGCAGGACCGGCGCGAGATCATGGAGGCGGGATTCGATGGCTTCCTTGCCAAGCCGATCAATCTCAAGGAATTCATCGCCTCGGTGGCGAAGGCGCTGGGTGGCGCATCGGGCGGGGACGCCTGATGGCGGGTGCCAAGATCCTCGTCATCGACGACACGCCGGCGAACGTCAAGTTGCTCGCCGACCTGTTGACGGTCAAGGGATACACGGTCGCGACGGCGCCGAACGGCGAGGAGGGGTTGAGGCGCGTGGCCGAGCAGCGCCCGGACCTGGTGCTGCTCGATGTCATGATGCCCGGCATGAATGGCTACGAGGTGTGCCGCGCGATTCGCGCCGACCCCTCGACCGGCGTGCTGCCCGTGGTGATGGTCACCTCGCTCGATCCGGCGCAGGAGCGCCTCAAGGGCCTCGAGGCGGGTGCGGATGACTTTCTCAGCAAGCCGATCAACCAAGCCGAGCTGCTGGCGCGCGTCAAGTCGCTGCTGCGCATCAAGGCGCTTTACGATCAGCTCGGCGAATTCAATGCGACCCTGGAGAAACGCGTTGCGGAGCAGGTCGCGCAGCTCGAGCGTTTCGCGCGGCTCAAGCGTTTCGTGTCGCCGCGCATCGGCGATCTGATCGTCTCGGGGGAGGTCGATGATCCGCTGAAGACGCATCGCCGGGAGATCACCGTCGTGTTCACCGACCTGCGCGGGTTCACGGCCTTCAGCGAGACGGCCGAGCCGGAGGAGGCGATGGAGGTCCTGCGCGCATACCACGCCGAACTCGGCCGGGTCGTCATGGCGCACGAAGGCACCATCGAACACTTTGCCGGCGATGGCGTGATGATCCTGTTCAACGACCCGATTCCCGTCGGCGAGCACGAGTTCGCCGCGATCCGCATGGCGCTCGAAATGCGCGACGCGGTCGGCGGGCTCGGCGCCGCGTGGGAAAAACGCGGCTATGACCTCGGATTCGGCGTCGGCGTGGCGAACGGCTACGCGACGCTCGGCGCCATTGGCTTCGAGGGTCGGCGCGACTACGGCGCCATCGGCCCGGTGACCAACCTGGCCGCGCGCCTGTGCAGCGACGCGAAAGCCGGGCAGATCCTCATCTCGCAGCGCCTCTACGGCAAGATCGAGGGCCGCGTGCACGCCGAGTTCGTCGGCGAACTGGCGTTGAAGGGACTCGCGCGGCCGGTCAAGGCCTACAACGTCACCGGCCTGAGCGCCTGAGCGGCGCTCGGCGCCTCACCGCGTCCCGTCGTTGGCGGGTTGCTGCGCGCGCTGCTGCATGAGCTGGGACGCCTGATCGATCTTCTCCTGCGCCCGGGCCTGCGCCTTCTTCCCCTCTTCCAGTTCCTTCTGTTTGATGCTCGCCGCGGTGGCCGCGGTGCTCGCGGTCTCCACGCCGCAACCGGCGAGC
>DKBI01000158.1:244-16256 GCA_002451175.1 Betaproteobacteria bacterium UBA6904 | reverse complement strand
CAGCTTCGCTGCCCTTGGAGTGAATTTCGCCCTTCGGCACGAACGCTCCACGACTGGTGCCGATGTTGATGCGAACACCTTCGAGACCTGCAATCCACCCCGAGCCCTGGACAACCAGGAAGAGTTGATCGAAACCCGCAGGGTGCGGGCCAATGGCTCCGCCAGGCACGAAGTGGATGGCGTAGGCATGCGACTCACCGTCCCCGTGGGCAAGTTCAACGCTCGACGCGCCAGAACTGGCGAATTGCTCAATGGTGCGAGCCATCTGCGCCGTGAAATCGACAAGCCGGATCGTCACAGATTTCGCCCTGATGACGCCCAACGTTCGCGGTTACCGGCGTGCGTTGCCCCTGCGCGCGTCCGGTGCACTGCGGGGTTAGGTTTCACTTAGGTTGCGCCTTTGCCAGCCGGTCTGCCATCCGCGTTTGCCAGCCCGGCCCGGTCGAGCGCCAACGTTCGATGACGCTTTCGGGCAATCGAATGGATATGAGCTTTCGCGGATCCTCGGAGCGGGGACGCCCGCCCTTGTTCACCTTGCCGCGTGCAAGCATTTCATCGGTCAGTTCAGGAAGTTCGCGGTACTCGTGCCGCCGGATCACGTGGGCGTCTACGCGCCTGAGGTCAGAGCCCAAGGAGCGGTGCGATGCGTGTTTTCTCGCGGTCATTCGCTTTCCTCATGCTAAAGACGTGGCGATCCGCGCCACGCGGCGTGTAGCCAACCACAACGACTCGTCCGCGAAGCACGCCGAAACAGATGACGCGAGTTTCGCGGTAGTCCTTTCGCCGGTCCTCTACCTCGAAAGTCGTTCCGGCGAAGACGAGCTCAGCGTCCTTGAAATCGAGACCGCGCTCCGTAAGGGTCGCCACCCGTTTCCGTGGATCGAAGGTGATCGCCACGGGTTATTGTAGCTACGAAAACATGCCTTTGGCAACGATGCTCCCGAACGCCGGGAAGTGAAACCCAACGCTCAATCATAAGCAGAAGTGCCGAATAACGTCTTCGGTCATTCCGGAAAGAGTCCCATTTTCATGGCCTTGGCCGTTCGATCGCGGTGATAGCCGGCGGGTGTAGGCCCGGAATGAGCCCTTGGTCGGAGAACCGTAACGCCACGGCGTGCTGACATGGCGTGACAGAGTTCGCGACTACTCAGGCGAGTGCCTCAGCTCGCTCCCAGTTGGCTCCCCGACCAGAGCTCGAACCTGAGATCTGCGGATCATCGGTCAGGGGCTGTGATCGTCTGGATCGGACGCGGTCAACCCTGTCTGCCTACGTACATCGGCAAGCAGCTTGCCGATAACCATCGCCGCTGCTGCGGGCNNCACAGCAGCCGCCGCGAGCCGCGCGGCCGCGGCGTTGGACGCAGCCACGAGAGCCCCCGCGCTGCGCAGCGTGCGCACCTGCGCAGAATAGCGTTGCGGATCCTCATCGGTGCCGGTCACCGACGCGACGACGGTCTTCTTCGTTCCCTTGACGGCGGCGGCGACGAGTCCCGCCGGATCCGAATGCGCGNNCGAGCGCTTCGTTGCGCAGCGCCGGCTCGATCATCGGATGCGGCCGGCCGCGCGTGTACTCGTCGTCGCCGAGATCCACGAGGTCCTTCGCGCCGACGCGCACCCCCGAGTCCTCGAGCACGATCCTCGCCTCGGCGCACAAGGTGCCGCCGCAGTACAGGCCGCGAATCTTTCCCGCGCGCTTCCTCACTGCTCCGGACTCGTCGGCACGGGCGCGAACGCCAGCGGCCTCTTCCAGCGTGCGAGCGAGCGTTACCCGCGGTGGCAGTTTCATCTGCCCGGCGCCGAGCAGGCACAGCGTCACCGGCTTCCTCGAGCGCCCGGCGCGAGNNGTCATCAGTCCTCCCACGGCCTCCGACAAATCGCGGCCGCCCACGCCGATACCGTGCGAGACGCCTCGTCCGCTGCGCGCGAGCAGGCACGACACTTCCTGCAGCCCGGTTCCCGAAGCCGAAACGATGCCGACGTCGCCGCGCGGCACGGCGTTAGCGAACGCAAGCGGCACCCCGCCGATCAGCGCGGTCCCGCAATCGGGCCCCATGACGAGCAGGCCGCGCTCGGTGGCGAAGGTCTTGAGCGCCACCTCGTCCTCGAGCGCGACGTTGTCGGAGAACACCATCACGTGCAACCCGCGTTCGAGCGCGCGCCGCGCTTCCGCGGCGGCGAATTCGCCNNAGCAGCCGCTCCGCTTCCGCGAGCGCCGAGGCGGCCGGCTTCGCGCCGGCCGCGCGCAGCGCAATGACCAGGTCGTCCGGCTGCGCGCCGCGCCCGTCGGCCGCGAGGAGCCCGGAATCGGCGAGCAGTGCCTTGTTCGAATCGGTGCCGATCATGAGCGAAGCCCGCAGCACGCCGGGGAGGTCGCTCAGGACGCGCGCGATGCGCATCAGTTTCACGGAGTCGGCATAGAAGCCGCGCCGCACGCGGTTGACGACGACGCTCACGTGCGCACGCCCAGCGTTCGCGCGAAGGCCGCGAGCGCCTGATCGAAGCACGCGAGCGGCGCGCGCGCCACCCCGGCGCCGACCTGCCCGACCCCGGGCTTGCGATGCGCGATCCCGGTGTTGATCGCCGGCTGCACGGCGGTCTCGGTGACGCGACGCACGCAGATGCCGCTGGGCACGCCTTCGGCGTCGAGCGCGGGCAGCGTCCAGCGCGTGCTGCGGGCCAACGTGATGGCGCCCATGGCGCGCGTGTAGACGAGTGCATCGCTCGCGCGCCCGGCGCCTACGAAGCCGACCACCGCAGGCGCCGCGGCCATGGCGAACGCGCCCAGGCCGATGGTCTCGACGATCGCCGAATCCCCCATGTCGGGATTTGCGTCCCGCTCGCTGAATCCCGGGAAGTACAGGCCCTGCGGCATCTCCACCGGGGCGGTGAACCAGTCGTCCCCCGTTCCCGAAACACGGATGCCGAAGTCCGTGCCGTTGCGGCACATCGCGGTGACGAGGCTGCAGCCCTCGATCCCACGCATCGGATCGGTGAGGCTCTTGCCCATCGCCATGCCGATGTTGAGGAAGAACTGCTCGTTGCCGGCGATGAACGCGAGGGCGCGCTGCAGCGTCTCGCCATCGCCGGCGACCCTGGCGAAATGCGGGGCAAGCGCGCGCAGCGTGAGCGCGGAGCAGGCGACGTTGCGCTGGTGCATCTCGTCGCCCATCGCCAGTCCGCGCGCGACGAGCGGCGCGAGCTCCAGCCCCCCCGAGGCGCGCAGCGCCGCGCCGAGCAGCGGACCGAAGCCGTCCCGCAGCCAGGCGAGCCGCTCGAGCACCGCGGCGTCGTTGGCGCCGAAGCGCATGACCTTGCCGAGCCCTTCGTTGATCATGCAGTAGGCGCGGTTGCCGAAGGCGCGGTTCTCGACGACGAGCACTGGCATCGAGCGCGTCGTGATGCCGGTCATCGGGCCCACGGCGTCGAAGTGATGGTTCGGATGGAATTGCACGCCGCCCGAGGCGGCGAGCGCGGTGGCGGCCGCGAGATCCGGTGCCCAGCGCTCGAACACGATCGCGCCCGCGATCGCCCCGCGCATCGGCCCGCACATGCGCTTCCACGTGATCGGCGGGCCGGCGTGCAGCAGCACGCGCTCGCCCAGCCCGCGAATCACCGCGCCTGCTGGCTGCACGTCGGTGAGCACCGGATCGCCCGAAAACAGGCGCCGCAGTCCCTCCGCGTTGGCGCGCGCAATGGCCGCGTCCTGAACCGAGAGCCGCGCCAGGAGATCGTGCACGCGAGCCCGCTCCGGTGGCGGCGGACGCCAGTCGACCTGCGCCACCGGCACGCCCTGACGCGCCAGCTCCTCGGCAAAGCCACGCAGGCCGATGTTGACGACGCGTGGCGCGTCGTGGAGGAGCGTCTTGATCGACATGCGGAAGCGGCCGCGCGCGCTGCAGAAGGGAGTCGGCTCGATTATAGCGGCGCGCTGCTATGATCGCGCGGTGAGCCACGCGGATCGACTGGTCGTAGCGGTCGGGGGCAATGCGACGCACCCGGAAAACATGCTCGGCACGACGGCCGAGCAGGAGCAGGTCGCGGCGCGCACGGCGCACGTGCTGCGCCCGCTCGTCACGGGCGCGCGGGAAATCGTCATCACCCACGGCAACGGGCCCGTGGTCGGCAAGATCGTTCTCCGCCAGTACTACGCGCGCGAGCAGGTCCCGCCGATGCGGCTCGACGTCTGCGTCGCGCACAGCCAGGGCGGCATCGGCCACCTCCTGATGCAGGGCCTCGAGGACGAGCTGGTGCGCGCCGAAGAGGACCGGCGCGTCGCCTGCCTCATCACGCGCGTCGCCGTGAATGCCGACGACGAGGCGTTCGCGCATCCCACGAAGCCGATCGGCCCGTTCTTCACCGCCGAGCGGGCGGCCGAATTGCAGACCGCGCTGGGCTGGAACATGGTGGAGGACGCGGGCCGCGGCTGGCGCTACGTCGTGCCGTCGCCCAAGCCGCGCGAGATCCTGGACCTCGAGCTGATCCGCCTGCTCGCGGCGCAGGGCGTGGTCGTGATCGCGGCGGGCGGGGGCGGCATCCCGATGGTGGCGCGCGCCGACGGGTCGTACGCCGGCGTACCGGCGGTGATCGACAAGGACATGACCTCGGCGCTGCTCGCCAACCAGCTCGGCTACGAGACGCTCCTCATCCTGACGGCCGTGCCGCGGGTCGCGATTCACTACCGGACGCCGAAGCAGCGCGAGCTGACGACGGTGAGCGCCGCGGAACTCGCGGGTTACCTCAAGGACGGGCACTTTGCCGCGGGCAGCATGGCGCCGAAGATCGAGGCCTCGCTGCGCTTTCTCGCCCGCGGCGGCCGGCGTGCCATCATCGCCGCGCTCGACGACGCCGTCGCGGCGATCGAGGGCGACGCGGGCACGCATGTCGTCCCGGATTAGGTGGCGCGCGCTCGAGGCAGGGCGCGGCGCGCTCGCGGCGCTCGACGGTAGCGGGGCAGCCCCCGTCTTCGCGGCCTTCGAGCGCAGTTGCTACGTCCAGACGCCTGGCGGCATGGCCTGCGTGGGCGGGCCGGCGATCGGGCGCGGCCCGCTCAACGTCCTCGTTTCGGAACCCTTCAGCGTGCCGCACGTTGGCGACGCCATAGTCGTCGACACGGACGCCGTGCGCGTCTGGGACCCCGCGCCGATCGACTGGCCCCACGGCCCGATGGCGAACGCGCTGGAACGCCTTGGCGATCTCTGGGCCGAGCGGCGACCCGGCGAAGGGCTCGCCGCCTTGGTGGATGCGCCGGAGCGCGTGCCATCGCGTGCGCGAATGGCGGCCGAGCGCCTCCTCGATTGGATCGAGCGCGACGCGCCGGAGCCGTCGCCGCGCGCGGCGCACGTGTTGATCGGATGGGGCGGCGGATTGACGCCTTCGGGTGACGACTTCGTCGGCGGAGCACTCCTCGCACTGCGCGCGCTGCGGCGCGAGCGCGCGCTGCGGAGGCTGACCGATTGGGCGCTGCGCGCTGCGGCAGTGGGTACCTCGCGCATCAGCCGCGCGCATCTGCGGTGTGCCGCCGAGGGGCACGCTCACGAAGCGGTGCGGGGTTTCCTCGCTGCGCTGGGCGGCCGCGTCGACGAGATCGGCGGCGCGCTCGCCGCGCTCAGCCGGCTCGGCCACACCTCGGGCTGGGACACGGCCGTCGGGGTGCTGCTCACTTCGTCCAGGAGTCTCGCAGCGTCACCGCCCGGTTGAAGGTCGGCGCGCCGGGCCGCGAGTCGCGCAGGTCGGCGACGAAGTAGCCGTGCCGCTCGAACTGCAGGCATTCCTCGGCGCGCGCATCGCGCAACGTCGGCTCGAGTTGCCCCGTGACGACGCGCTTGGAGTCCGGATTCAGGTCGAGCAGAAAGTCGCGGTCACCAGCGCCCGGATGCGCCGTCCTGAACAGACGGTCGTACAGTCTGACCTCCGCGGCGCAGGCATGCGCCACGCTCACCCAGTGGATGTTGCCCTTGACCTTGTAAGCGTCGGCGCCCGGCGTGCCGGAGCGCGAATCCTCGAACACGCGGCAGCGCACCGTGTCGCTCGCCGCGTCGAAGCCGAGGCACTCGATCACGTAGGCATAGCGCAGGCGCACGCGATTGCCCGGATGGAGCCGGAAGTAGCCCTTCGGCGGCGTCTGCATGAAGTCCTCGCGCTCGATCCACAGCTCGCGTGAAAACGGCACTTGCCGACGGCCCCAGTCGGGCTTCTGGGGGTGGTTCGGAACGTCGCAGAGCTCGCTCTTCCCCTCGGGATAGTTCTCGATCACCAGCCGCACCGGGTCGAGCACGGCCATGCGACGCGGCGCGACGTCGTTGAGGTGCTCGCGCATGCAATCCTCGAGCACCGTGAAATCGATCACCTGGTGCGCCTTCGAGACGCCGATGCGCTCGGCGAACAGGCGGAAGCCCTCCGGCGCGTAGCCGCGGCGGCGCGCGCCCATGAGGGTCGGCATGCGCGGGTCGTNNTAGATGGGCCACTGGTCGCCCGTGCGGTGATGCGTCGCGCGCTTGATGCGGTACAGGACCGGGTCGCGCAGGTTGATGTTCGGCGACGCCATGTCGATGCGCGCGCGCAGCACGTGCGCGCCGTCGGCGTGACGGCCGTCGCGCATCTCGCGGAACAGCCGCAGATTCTCTTCCGGCGCGCGGTTCCGGAACGGGCTGTTGCGCCCGGGCTCGGTCAACGTGCCGCGGGCGGCGCGAATCTGCTCGGCCGACTGGCTGTCCACGTAGGCGTGGCCGGACTCGATCAGGCGCTCGGCGGCGCGGTACATGAAGTCGAAATAATCGCTCGCGTAGAGCGCCTGGGGACCGAAGTCGAAGCCCAGCCAGCGCACCGCGGCGACGATGGAATCGACGTATTCCTGCTCCTCCTTCTCCGGGTTCGTGTCGTCGAAGCGGAGGTTGCACTGGCCGCCATAGTCCTTCGCAAGGCCGAAGTTGAGGCAGATGGACTTGGCATGGCCGAAATGGAGGTAGCCGTTCGGCTCGGGCGGGAACCGCGTGCGTACCGTGGCGTGCTTGCGGGCAGCGAGATCCGCCTCGATGACTTGGCGGATGAAATTGGAGGGCGCGGGCGTCGTGGGCGTGTTCACCGGCGGGATTTTACCGTCCCCGTGCATCCTGACCGCTGACAGCCGGGCCGCGGGAGCGCGATAATCCGCACCGTGAAAGCCGTCGGCCTGTACCGCTATCTCCCGATCGACCACCCCGAGTCCCTGCTCGACCTGGAGATCCCGGCGCCGGTGCCGCAGGCGCGCGACCTGCTCGTCGAAGTCCGGGCGGTCTCCGTGAACCCGGTGGACGCGAAACAGCGTGCGCCGAAGAGCCAGGTCGAGACCGCGCCGCGCATCCTCGGCTGGGACGCCGCCGGCGTCGTGCGCGCCGTCGGGCCGCAGGTCACGCAGTTTCGCCCGGGCGACGAGGTGTATTACGCGGGCAGCGTCGTGCGGCCGGGATCGAACAGCGAGCTGCACTGCGTGGACGAGCGCATCGTCGGCCGCAAGCCCGCCACGCTGGCGTTCTCGGAGGCTGCGGCGCTGCCGCTCACGACGCTGACGGCCTGGGAACTGTTCTTCGACCGCATGGGCATCTCGAAGTCCGGCGGCGATGCGGGCCGCTCGCTGCTGATCCTGGGCGGGGCAGGCGGCGTCGGCTCGATCGCCATCCAGATCGCCAAGCGGCTCGCCAAGCTCGACGTCATCGCCAGCGCGTCGCGCGCCGAGTCGATCGCCTGGGCGAAGGCCTTCGGCGCCGACGCCACGGTCGATCACACGCAGCCGCTGCCGGCGCAGCTCGCGGCGCTCGGCGAGCGCGAAGTGGACTTCGTCGCCTGCTTCAGCGACACGGATCGCTACTTTTCCGAGTTTCCCGCGTTGCTCAAGGCGCAGGGACGCATCGGCGCGATCGTGCGCAGCGTGCGGCCGGTCGACTTGTCGATCCTGCAGCCCAAGAGCCTGTCGTTCTGCTGGGAAGGCATGTTCACGCGCTCGACGTTTCAGGCGCCCGACATGGGCGCGCAGGGCGATCTGCTGCGCGAGGCTGCGGCGCTCGTCGAGGCGGGCGTGCTGCGCACGACCGTCAAGGAACAGCTCGGCCGGATCTGCGCGGAAAACCTGAAGCACGCCCATCAGCGGCTCGAGCAGGGGCACGTGGTGGGCAAGTTGGTTCTCGAAGGTTTCTAGGGGAGGGCTGCCCATGGCGATTACCCGACGCGCCTGGCTGTGCGCGTTCAGTGCGGTGCTGGCGGGCGCGCGCGTGGCGCGGGCGCAGCCTCGGCAAGCGCAGGTCGTGGTGCTGTTCCCCGGCGATGCGGAGGACGATGAGCCGGCGGCGCGCGCGTTCTTCGACGAAATGCGAAGCCTGGGATGGAACGACGGTGGCAACGTGGCCTACGAACGGCTCTCGGGGCGCGGCGTGCGGGAGTACGTCGATCGCCTGGCCGCTGCCGCGGCCGAGCGGGCGCCGGATCTGATCTATGCGATGACGACGAGCACGGCGCTCGCCGCGGCGAAGGCGACGGACGCGGTGCCGGTCCTGTTCACGACCACTGCGGACCCGGTTGCCGCGGGGCTCGTGGTTACGCTCGCGCAGCCCGGCCGCAACGCCACGGGGGTGTACCACCTGACCGGCAACTCGGTCACCCGGCGCTTCGAACTGCTCAAGCAGGTGCTGCCGCAGGCAAACCGCATCGGCGCGGTGCTCGACCGGCGCTCGCCCGAGTACGAGCGGCTGAAGAAGACCTTTCAGCAGGCCGCGGCGCACGTGCGGATCGAATTGGCGCTGGCGGAGTTCACCAACTACGAAGCGGTGGCGAAGATCTTTGCCGGATTCCGCCGCGACGGCATCAGCACGGTGGCGCTGGGGTCGTCGTTCACGCTGTTCTCGCGGCGGCGCGACATTGCGCTGTACGCCGCGCGCAACAGCCTTGCGCTGGTGGCGCACCGCGTGGAGTGGGCCGAAGCGGGCGCGCTGCTCACTTACGGCGCCGACGTGGCCGATTCGCAGCGACGCGCCGCGCGCATCGCGGACCGGATACTGAAAGGCGGTGCGCCGGCGCGGATTCCGGTCGAGCAGGCGACGCGGCTCGAGTGGGTCGTGAATCGCAGGACGGCAGGGACCCTCGGCATCGAGCTCGCGCCGGCCTTGCTGAAACGCGCCGACCGCGTGATCGGCTGAAGCGCCGCGATGGCGGTTGATGCGCACCGCGGCGTGGCATTCTTCGACGCGCAGTTCCGGCGGCAGATCGCCGGCGCGGACTTCGCGCTCAATCCGTTCGAGGAGGCAGCGCTGCCGTTCGTGGCCGGGCGCGTGCTCGACCTCGGCTGCGGGCTCGGCAACCTGAGCCTTGCCGCGGCACGTCGCGGCTGCCAGGTCACGGCGATCGACGCCAGCGCTGCCGCCATCGAGCGCATCGTCCGCGCGGCGCGCGCGGAGGGGCTCGACCTCGTCGCGCACCAGGCGGACGTGACGGGCTACCGGATGGAAGCGTGCTACGACACGGTGATCGCCATCGGGCTCGTCATGTTCTTCGACTGCCCGGAGGCCTGGCGGCTGCTGGGCGAGATCCGGCAGGGCGTCGGCGAGGGCGGGCGCGCGATCGTGAACGCGCTGGTCGAGGGCACCACGTGGCGCGATCCCTTCGAGGAGGGGCGCGCGTGCCTGCTCCCGGAAGGGGCGCTGCAGCGCCACTTCGCCGGCTGGCGGGTGCTGCGCGCGCAGCGCGACGAATTCGACGCGCCGGGCGGCCTGCGCAAGCGTTTCGAAACGGTGATCGCAGAGCGGGTCTGAATTGCTGCGGCTCTTCCTGACGCTCAATGCGCGCTTCGCGCATCAACGCGGCCGCACCGCGCTGTCGATTGCGGGCATCGCGCTGGGCGTGGCGCTCGGCTTCGCGGTGAATCTGATCAACCGCGCCGCCGTGGAGGAACTGAGCGCCGGCGTGCGATCGCTGGCGGGCGAGGCGGATCTCGTCGTGCGCGGCGGGCGGGAAGGCTTCGACGAATCGCTGTACGTGCGGCTTGCGCGACTGGAGGGCGTCGCGGCGGCGAGCCCGGTGCTCGAGGCCGACGCGGGACTCGCCTCGGGTGAGCGCGCGCTGCGTCTCGTCGGCATCGACGCGCTGCGTGCCGCGCAGTTGCAGCCGGCACTGTTCGCCGACGACCCGGCGCGTCGCCTGGCATTGCTCAGGCCCGACGTCGTGTACCTGTCGGCGTCGGCCGCCGAGCAGTTGAGTCTCGGGACCGGCGATGCCCTGCGCATCGTGCGCGGCGCGGAGATCGTCCGCCTCGAGGTCGGCGGCGTGCTGCCGGCGCCGGCCCTGCGCGGCGTCGCGGCGCTCACCGACGTCGCGACCGCGCAATGGCGGCTCGACCGGATCGGCCGATTGAACCGCGTGGACCTGCGGCTCGCGACCGGCGCCGCCCGGGAAACGGTACGCGAGCGCATTGCGGCGCTCTTGCCGGCGGGCGTGCAGGTGAGCACCGTGGAGGCCATCGAGGACAGCGGCGCGGCGCTGTCGCGCGCCTACCGCGTGAATCTCAACGTCCTCGCGCTCGTCGCCCTGTTCACGGGCGGATTCCTCGTCTTCTCCGCGCAGGCGCTCGAGGTCACGCGCCGCCGCGCGGAGCACGCGCTGCTGAGGGTGCTCGGGCTGCCGCGCGAAGGCGTGACCGGGCTCGTNNCTGGCCTCCGGCGCGCTGCGCATTGCGGGCGCCGATCTGGGGGCCGGGATGTTTCGCAGCGTCGCGCCGTCGCTCGGTTTTCCAGCGGCCGGTGCGCTCGCCTATCTGGCCGCCGGCGTCGTGATCGCGCTTGCCGGTGCGCTGCTGCCGGCGCTGGACGCCGCGCGCAGCGCGCCCGCGCAGGCGCTCAAGGCAGGCGACGAACAGCGATTCTTCTCACGCGCCGCCGTGTTCTGGCCGGGGATCGGCTTGCTCGCCGTCGGCGCGGGCCTCGCGCAGCTGGGGCCGGTCGGCGGCATCCCGGTGTTCGGCTATCTCGCCATCGGATGCCTGTTGATCGGCGGCATTCTGCTCATGCCCTGGATCTCGCAGGCGGTGTTCGCGCGTCTGCCGCTCACGGGCGGCGTGCCCTACGCGCTGGCGCTCGCGCAGCTGCGCGGCGCGCCGGGACAGGCGATGGTCAGCCTGAGCGCGATCGTCGCCAGCTTCTCGCTGATGGTCGCGATGGCCATCATGGTGGCCTCGTTGCGCACGTCGCTCGAAGGCTGGCTGGACGCCGTGCTGCCCGCGGATTTGTATTTCCGCACCTCGCCCGCAGGAGAGACCGGGTGGCTCGAGCCCGAGTTCGAGGCGGGCGTGAAGGCGCTGCCGCAGGTGCAGCGCGCGGAGTTCTTTCGCAGCGGGCGCATCACGCTCGACCCGCGCCGCCCGCCGCTCGCGCTCATCGCGCGCGATCTCGCGCGCGACGGAACGCCGCTCATTTTTCCGCTGGTCGGCGCCGCCTATGAGCGGCGACCGGCGGATCCGCCGCCGGCCTGGATCTCGGAGGCCGTCGCGGATCTCTACGGCTACCGCCCGGGCGACCGGCTCGATCTGCCGCTCGGCGGCGCGCAGCGCGCGTTCGTCGTCAGCGGCGTGTGGCGCGACTATCTGCGGCAGTTCGGCGCGGTGGTCATCGATCGCGCGCGCTACGTCGAGTACACCGGCGACCGTCGCGTCAACGACGCGACGCTCTGGCTCGCGCCGGGCGTCGGCGCGGACGCCGCGATCCGGGCGCTGCGCGCGCTCCCCGGCGGCACGCTGCCGGAAATGGCGGCGCCCGCGGAAATCCGGCGCGTCTCGCTGCGGCTCTTCGACCGCACGTTCGCGGTGACGTACGCGCTGGAGGCGGTGGCGGTGCTCGTCGGGCTGTTCGGGCTGTCGTCGAGCGTCGCGGCGATCGTGCTGTCGCGGCGGCGCGAGTTCGGCATGCTGCGCCACCTAGGCATGCCCCGAGCGCAGATCGGCGCCATGCTGACGCTCGAGGGCGGGCTGCTCGCCCTGCTCGGCGTGGTCGCGGGGCTCCTGCTGGGGGGCGTCATCAGCCTGGTGCTCGTGTACGTCGTCAACCGGCAATCCTTCAACTGGGGCATGGAGCTCCATCCCCCGTACGCCTTGCTCGGCGCATTGTCCTGCGTGCTCGTTGCGCTCGCGCTGCTGACCGCCTACCTGTCGGGCCGCGAGGCAACCGGCATCGGACCCGTGCGTGCCGTGAAGGAGGACTGGTGAGGCGGCGCGAGTTCATCGGCGCGCTGGCGGCCGCGGCGGTCGAACTGCGCTATCCGACGGTGCGCCCGGCGCGCGCGCTGGCGTTTCCGCGCGATCACGGGGCGCACCTGGAGTTCCGCATCGAGTGGTGGTACGTCACCGGCTGGCTGACGACGCCACGCCGCGAGCCGCTGGGATTTCAGATCACGTTCTTCCGCGCCCGCCCGCCGTATGACAGTGCCAACCCGAGCCAACTCGCGCCGCGCCAGATCCTGCTCGCGCATGCGGCGCTCGCCGATCCGGCGCACGGCCGACTGCGCCACGACGAGCGCGCGGCGCGCGCCGCGCTCGAACTGGCCGGAGCGAAGGAGGAGACCACGGCCGTATGGATCGACGACTGGCGGCTGGCGCTCGAGAAGGATCGGTACGCTGCGCGCATCACGGCGCGGGATTTCCGGCTGGCGCTCGACCTCGCGGCGCCAGGTCCGCCCGTGCTGCAGGGCGATGCGGGCTACAGCCGCAAGGGCCGGCGGCCCGGGGAGGCGAGCTATTACTACAGCCGGCCGCGACTTGCCGTGGACGGTANNAGGCCGCGGGATGGGACTGGACGGGAATCGAGTTGGCCGACGGCGGCGCGCTGATGGCGTTCCGCATGCGCGACCGGCAGGGCGGCACGTACTACGCGGGCGCGACGCGCATCGCGCCGGACGGAACGCAGCGCGCGTTCGGCGCGGACGCGGTGCGTTTCGAGCCGCAGCGACGCTGGCGATCGCCGCGCACGGGCGTCGAATACCCGCTCGAGTGGCGCATCACGGCCGGCGGGGAATCGTGGACGCTGGCGCCGCTCATGGACGACCAGGAACTCGACGCGCGCGCCAGCACGGGTACGATCTACTGGGAGGGCGCGGTCACCGCACACCGCGGCGGCGACGCGGTCGGGCGCGGATACCTCGAACTCACCGGGTACTGGAAGCCGCTGCAGCTCTGAGGCCCGACAGCGCAACCCCGGCGAGAATCAGCGCGATGCCGGCGAAGTGGTACCACTGCGGATACTCGCCGAGAAAGAGCGCGGCCAGGCCGACGGCCATCGCGGGCATCAGGTGCATCGTCGCGCCGGCGCGCGCCGCGCCGAGGCGCGTGACGACATAGCTCCAGCCGGCATACGCGAGGAGCAGGGAGCCGATGGCGGAATANNGCGCAGAGCAGCGCGAGGTACTGCGGCGTGTCGAGGGTGTCGCGGCGCAGGCGCAGCAGCACGGTGTAGGCGCCCCACATCGCCATGGAGGCGAGCGCCAGCAGATCGCCGACGTTGAACGAAGGCGCATGCCAGCGTCCCTGCGAGCCGATGACGGCGACGCCGGCGAAGGAGACGCAAACCCCGGCCCATTGCGCCAGGGAGATCCGCTCGCCGAGCACCGGCCGCGCCAGGAGCAGGATGAAGATCGGCGCGGTCGACAGATAGAGCACGGCGCTCGTCGCGGTCGTGTAGTGCAGCCCGAGCCACTGCACGGCGAGGTGCAGCCCGCCGCCCGTGAACCCGAGCGCAGCGATCAGCTGCCAGTCGCGCCGCCGAAAGCCCGCGAGCCGGTCGCGGAGCCCGCGCCAGCAGAACGGGCCGAGGAGGGCGATGACGATGAGCAGCCGCCCGGCGGTGGCGAGCCCGGGCGAGATGTCCTCGCGCACGGCCCGCGCGACGATCCAGTTTCCAGACCAGAGCCCGAGGGTTGCGCCGAGCACGCAGTAGGCGGTGAAACGCATCGCGGTGAATTATCCTCTGCGTGCTACGCTCCGCCGATGCCTTTTCTGCGCGCCGCGGGGCACCAGCTCGAGTACGCCTGGCACGAGGGTGGCGAGCCGACGCTCGTGTTCCTGCACGAAGGGCTCGGTTCGATCCAACAGTGGCGGGATTTTCCGGCGCGCGTCGCCGAGGCGACGGGGCGGCGCGCGCTGGTCTACAACCGGTACGGATATGGCCAGTCCGACGTCCTCGCCGAGCCGCGGGTCGGCGTGCGCTTCATGCACGACGAGGCGCTCGCCGCGCTGCCCGAGGTGCTGGCGGANNGAGGACGACGCCTACGGCACGATGGCGCAGCTGGACGCGATCCGCCGCCAGGTGGCCGCACCGTGCGAATTGCTCGAGCTGCCGCGCTGCGGCCATTCGCCGCACCGCGACCAGCCGGAAGCCGTGCTCGACGCAGTGACGCGCTTCATCCGCGGCATCGCTTGAGATGAGCGCGCCGACGCTGAGGGACGACGCGAAAGTCATCGGCCTCGTGGCGCTGGCCCACGGGCTGTCGCACTTCTACCAGATCGCCACGGCGGTGCTGTTTCCGCTGATCCGCGACGACCTGGGAGTCTCCTACGCCGCGCTCGGCGCGACGGTCGCGGTCTACTACGTCGTCTCGGGCGTGTGCCAGACGCTGGCCGGATTCGCGGTCGATCGCTTCGGCGCCCGGCGCGTGCTCTTCGCAGGGTTGGTGCTGTGCGTCGCCGGCGCCCTGCTGGCGGGGCTTTCGCGCACCTACCCGATGCTGCTCGCCGCCGCGCTGCTGGGCGGATTGGGCAACAGCGTCTTCCACCCAGCCGATTTTGCGATCCTCAATGCGCGTGTCGACGCGCGACGCCTGGGCTACGCGTTCAGCTGGCACGGCATCGCCGGTTTCCTCGGCTACGCGGCGGCGCCCGCCGCCGGCGCGGCGCTGGCGAGCGCGTTTGGCTGGCGTGGCGCGCTCCTCACCGCAGCGCTCGTCGGTGCCGGCGTGGTTGTCTTCCTGGCCACGCAGCGCCGCACCCTGTACGTCGAGCCGGCGGATCTGCAGCGTCCAGTGGGATCGGGTCGGCTCGCCGCGGATCTGCAGGTCCTCGCATCGATCCCGATCCTCATGTGCTTCGGCTATTTTCTGCTCGTCGCCGTCGGCTTCATCGCCATTCAGACCTTCGGCGTGTCGACGATGATCGCCCTCTACGACGTCAACGCGGCGCTCGCTTCCGCAGCGTTGACCGCCTATCTGGTCGGCGCGGCAGCGGGCATCTTCGCCGGCGGCTTCGTCGCAGTACGTTTCGCGCGCCACGATCTCGTCGCCGTGACCGGGATGCTCTGCAGCGCGCTGCTCATGTTCGTGATCGCGTCGGCGTGGATTCCCGCCGCACTGCTCGGGCCGTTGTTCGCCGCCACCGGGTTTGCGAGCGGCGTGACCAACCCGTCGCGCGACCTGATCGTGCGGGCCACCACGCCGCCGGGGGCGACGGGCAAGGTCTTCGGCTTCGTGTATTCCGGACTGGACGTCGGCTCGATGCTGGTGCCCGTGTATTTCGGCTGGCTGCTCGACCAGGGCCGTCCGTCGGTGGTCTTCTACTCGGTGGTCGTGGCGCTGGCGCTCACGATCTTGACGGTGCTCAACCTGCCCGGCACCCGGATGGCGCGCGCGGCCCGTCCCGCGGGCTGATTCAACCGGGGCTCGTGCGGCGCCGGATGCCAATTTCGCGGCGGATCAGGCCGAGACCGGCGAGTACCCCAGCGATGTCGGTGTACACCGCACCGGGAAACGCCCCTGCGGGGATCAGCGCGAGCAGCCCGGCGACCGCAAAGGCCACGCGCCAGCCGGGCGAGAGGGGGCGCAGGAAATAGCCGGTGATCGCGATTGCCACCAGCCACACGCCGACGACCGCGGTGACGACCGCGAGCGCCACGTCCCACGGCTCGCCGATCAGGAGCAACTGCGGCGAAAGCACGAACAGCACCGGCACCACGAAGGCGGTCCAGCCGAAGGCGACGGCGGCCCAGCCGGTGCGCATCGGGTCGGCGCCGGCGATCGC
>DKBI01000158.1:0-231 GCA_002451175.1 Betaproteobacteria bacterium UBA6904 | reverse complement strand
CCCGCCACACGGGGCGCTCGCCGCGGTAGCCGAACGCGAAGGCCAGCGGGATCAGCAGCGCCGCGGCGATGAGCGCGGCGAGTTGCGGCGACTGGTTGAAGTTGAACAGCACGACGATGAGCAGCACGAAGGGCAGCAGGAAGTACAGTCCCGGCAGGACGGCGCGCGGCGGCGGCATCTGCCGGCGGTCGATGGGCGCGATGCCCATGCGCGCGGCGTCGAGGTCGGCCT
>DKBI01000253.1 GCA_002451175.1 Betaproteobacteria bacterium UBA6904 | reverse complement strand
GTGATGCCGTCGGCCCCGCCGAGCTGCGCCTCCACGGCCGCCCACACCGGATCCGGCTCGTAGGTCCTGCGCGCCTGACGAAGGGTGGCAATGTGATCTACGTTGACGCCCAGTTCGATCATAGGTCCTGTAACTCCGCCAGCACGTCGCGCGTGTGCAGCACCTGGCCGCCCAGGCGCTGCGCGATCAGATCCCGCAGCAGCCGGCGCGCCTCCTGGCGCGTCGTGCCGCGCGCATAGTCGTCCTGCGCCATGTCGATCAGCGTCTGGCCCTCCAGCGTCCAGACCGCGTCCGCGGCGCTGCCGTTGACGGCGAGCGGGCCCCGCTCGGCGTCGTACGCGTAGCGCCCGCCGGGCGCCACCGCCACGCCGGTCGCGGCGTCACGGTCGAGCGGAGGAGCATACCCGAGTTCGCCGAGCAGCCGCCGCTCGAAGGCGCGCAGCACCGCGGCGCGATCGTCCTGCGCCGCGAGCTGCGCGAGGCTCGTCGCGTAGGCCGCGAACAGCGGCTCGTGCGGATCCTCGCGCGCCAGCAGGCGCAGCAGCAGCTCGTTGAGATAGAAGCCGCACATCACGCCGATGCCGGCGAGCGCGGGCTGCCCGCCCACCCATTCCGCGCCGGTCAGCGTCGCCAGCTCGCTGGAACCGCTCCACGAAAATCGCAGCGGGTGGAAGGCGAGCAGGACGCCCCGCAGCGCGGAGCGCGGGCGCCGCGCGCCGCGCGCCAGCAGCCCGACGCGGCCGTGGTGCTGCGTGAACACCTCGATGATGAGGCTCGTCTCCTTGTACGGATACGAGTGCAGCACGTAGCCTGGCTCCAGCAGGACGCGGCGGCGCGTCATCCGTAGCCCAGCTGGCGCAGCGCGCGCGCATCGTGCGTCCAGTCGCGCCGCACCTTGACCCAGGTGCCGAGGTACACGCGCCCGCCGTACAGCGTCTCCATGTCCCTGCGGGCGGCGCTCGAGATCGCCTTGAGCTTCTCGCCGGCGCGGCCGATGAGGATCGCCTTCTGGCTGTCGCGCTCGACCCAGATGGTCGCCTCGATGCGCCGCAGCGCGCCCTCGAGCCGGAACTGGTCGATCTGCACGTCGCAGCGGTAGGGCAATTCCTCGCCCAACGCGCGAAAGATCTTCTCGCGCAGGATCTCCGCCGCGAAGAAACGCTCGTCGCGATCCGTGAGCTGGTCCTCCGGGTAGGCCGCCGGCGCTTCGGGCAGGTGCCCGCGCAGCACGCGCAGCAGCTCGGGGACGTTGCGTCCGGTGCGCGCGGAAACCGGCACGATCGCCGCGAAGGCGCGCAGCCCCTGGAGCCGCTCGACGAACGGCAGCAGCTCGCGCTGGTTCGCCACGAGATCGACCTTGTTGACCGCGGCGACGACGGTCTGCGAGACCGGGATGCGCTCGAGAACGGCGCGGTCCGCGGGCAGGCAGCGCAGCGCCTCGACGACGAACACCGTGACGTCCGCGTCGCGCGCGCCCTCGGTCGCCGCGCGGTTGAGCGCCCGGTTGAGCGCGCCGGCATGCCGCGTCTGGTAGCCCGGCAGGTCGACGAACAGGTACTGGCAGTCGTCGGTGGTCAGGATGCCGGTCACGCGATGGCGCGTGGTCTGCGCCTTGGCGGAGACGATCGCCAGCTTCTGCCCGACCATGCGGTTGAGCAGGCTGGACTTGCCGGTGTTGGGCCGGCCGGCCAGCGCGACGGTGCCGCAGCGGAACGCGCTCACGACGGCAGCCGCGCCAGCAGCGCCTCGGCGGCCTCTTGCTCGGCGGCGCGGCGCGAGGCGCCCGTGCCCTGCGCAGCCAGCTCGAGCTCGGCCACGCGGCACTCGACGTCGAAGGTCTGCCGGTGCGCCGCGCCGCGCACCGCCACGACCTCGTAGGTCGGCAGTTTCAGGTGGCGGGCCTGGAGGTGCTCCTGCAGGCGCGTCTTGGCGTCCTTCGGCGGCTCGCTCGCGTCGAGGTGCTCGAGCCGCGCCGCGTACGTGCGCAGGATCACGCGGCGCGCGGCCTCGTAGCCGCCGTCCTGAAAGACCGCGCCGTAGACGGCCTCGAGCGCATCGGCCAGGGTGGAGGCGCGGCTCACGCCGCCGCTCGCCACCTCGCCCTCCCCGACGCGGAGGAACTCGGCCAGGCCGAGGGCGCGC
Organism: Betaproteobacteria bacterium UBA6904; assembly: GCA_002451175.1. Classification (GTDB taxonomy): domain Bacteria; phylum Pseudomonadota; class Gammaproteobacteria; order Burkholderiales; family SG8-39; genus 2-02-FULL-66-14. Next base: position 1,546 of record DKBI01000253.1, on the reverse strand, counting down.
GCCACCTCGGCGAGCGCGGCCTGGCGGACCAGCGCCGCGCGCAGCCGCGACAGCGAGCCTTCGTCGAGCTGAGGAAAGCGCCGGCACAGATCTTCCGCGATCGCGCAGCCGAGCACACCGTCGCCGAGGAACTCCAGGCGCTCGTTGTGCGGCGAGCCGAAACTGCGGTGGGTCAGCGCCTGCTCGAGCAGCGCGGGGCTGGCAAATCGATGGCCGATGCGGCGTTCCAGGGCCGGAATGCGGGACAAGACAGGCTCAGGGGGCCCTTTCCTTGCCCTTCGAATCCGCGGCGAAATCCAGATAGACGCCCACGTTGAAGAACAGCGGGATCTCCCTTCGGTACGCGAAGGAGATCACGACCTCCCCGCCGTCCTTGGTGATCTCCAGATCGCCGCTCTTCACGGTGTTGACGTCGGCCACCGAGGCCTTCAGATCGAACGCCTGGCGGATGTCGGCGACCGAGGTCTTGCCCTCGGCGGCAATCTGCAGGATCAGCTTCTTGGCGTTGAAGAACTCCATGTAGGACGGCGCGATCTTCATCCCCAGCAGCGCCGCAACGATCAGGATGACGGCGCCGATGATCAGGCCGGTCAGGCTCACGCCGCGTTGCCGATTGCGCATGTCGTTTCCTCCCGAGGCTGCTTACTTGAAGGCGCCGAAGCGTCCCAGTTCGTTGAAATTGAGCCAGATCAGGAACGCCTTGCCGACGATGTTCTCGTCCGGCACGAACCCCCAGACGCGGCTGTCGCTCGAATTGTCGCGGTTGTCGCCCATCATGAAGTAGTGGCCCGGCGGCACCACGCAGCGCAAGCCTTCGCTATTGTATTGGCAATTCGCCGCGTGCGGGAACGCGAGCCCGGGCAGCGCCTGCGGCGCATCCTCCTCCACCAGGATCTCGTGCTCGACCGCGCCGAGCTTCTCGAGGTAGCGGCGGGAGAACTGCATCCGCTCCTTGAACAGGTAATCGTCCAGCGGGCGCACCGGCACGGCCTCGCCGTTGATGCTCAGGCGCTGGTTGCGGTACTCGATGCGGTCCCCGGGCAGGCCGACCACGCGCTTGATGTAGTCGAGCGAGGGGTCCGGCGGATAGCGGAACACCATGACGTCGCCGCGCTCGGGGCGCGCGACCTCGATCACCTTGCGGTTCCAGACCGGGATGCGGATGCCGTACACGTACTTGTTGACGAGGATGAAGTCGCCCACCAGCAAGGTCGGGATCATCGAGCCGGACGGGATCTTGAACGGCTCGACCAGAAACGAGCGCAGCAGGAAGACGATCAGGATCACCGGGAAGAAGCTCACCGAGTACTCCACCCACCACGGCTGCACGGCGTCGGCCGCGCGGCGCCGCCGCAGCCAGCCGGACTCCAGTGCCCAGACCGCGCCCGTGACGACGAGCAGGATCAGCAGGAACAGCGCGAAACTCATTTGTCCTCCATCTGCAGCACCGCGAGGAACGCCTCCTGCGGGATCTCCACCGCACCCACCTGCTTCATCCGCTTCTTCCCCTCCTTCTGCTTCTCCAGGAGCTTCCGTTTCCGCGTGA
>DKBI01000009.1 GCA_002451175.1 Betaproteobacteria bacterium UBA6904 | reverse complement strand
TCGTCCAGCAGCAGCAGGTCCGGCGCGCGCGCGAAGGCGAGCGCGAGCGCGGCGCGCTTGCGCTCGCCGCCCGAGGCGGCCGCGGGATCGAGCGAGGCGTCGAGCGCAAAGCGATCGAGGGCGGCCTCCAAGCGGTGCGCCGGCAGCTCGGGGGCGAGGGCGCGCAGGCTCTCCGCCACCGTGGCGCCGGGCGCGAGCGCCGGCTCCTGCGGCACGAAGGCGATGGAGAGGCCGTCGCGCCGAATCAGCTCGCCGTCGTCGAGCGCGATCGTTCCGGCGATCACGCCGAGCAGGCTCGACTTGCCGGTGCCGTTGCGGCCGATGAGTCCGATGCGCTCGCCCGCTTCCAGCGCGAACGCGGCGCGGTCCAGAAGCGGCAGGTCGCCGTAGGCGAGTTCCGCGTCGGTGAGGGTGAGCAGCGGCATGGAGACGGGCGCTGCGCGAGATCGCGGGCGCGGCGCTGGAGCGCGCCGCCGCGGCCGTCAGCTGATTTCCAGCAGCTCCACCTCGAACACCAGCGTCGCGTTCGGCGGAATGACGCCCGCGAGGCCCTGGTCGCGGTAGGCCAGCTCGGGCGGAATGGTGAGCCGGCGCTTGCCGCCCACCTTCATGCCGGGAATGCCGTCGTCGAGGCCGCGGATCACGTCGCCCGCCCCGAGCGAGAAATCGAGCGGGTCGCGGCGCGCCCGGCTGGAGTCGAACTGCGCGCCGTCGCGGATGCGGCCGACGTAGTGCACGACGATGTCCTGTCCGGATTCGGCGGTCGCGCCGCTGCCGATGACGAGATCCTCCCGGACGAGGGCGGGGGCGGCGCAATCGGCTGCATTCATGGCGGCGGCTTTCGCGGGGACGGGGCGCGCATTGTACGCACTTTTGCACCGGGCGCCCGAGGTCGCGGGCTTGGTGCGTGGTGAGCCGCGGCGCATAATGGGCGGCGCGCCCATTCCGCACGAGACGCCGTCATGAGTCACAAGCACGAACGCCTGCTGGAAACCATCTTCCGCGACCCGCCGAGCAACAACATCCACTGGCGCGAGATCGAGTCGCTGCTCATCCATCTCGGGGCCACGGTGGAGAATCTCTCCGGCGCGCGCGTGCGCGTGAAACTGAACAACTACGAAGACACGCTGCATCGCCCGCATCACGGCAGCGGGAGCTTCGGCCGGCAGGACGTGAAGCATCTGCGCGAAGTGCTGGCGCGCGGCCGCGTCACTCCCGCGCTGTACGCCGAGGCGCAGAAGGCCAAGGCGGAACCCCAGAAGGGCAGGAAACCCTAGCGCCGGCGCGCGGCGCCGGCGCTGCCGTCAGTCGGACTCCTTGGGGCCGAGCACCGGTTCGTCGGGCGGCTCTTCGTCGCGGAACGTGATGCGCAGGGCTTCGTCCTCGGCGTCGTCCCAGGCCTGCGCGGCGCGCCGCTCGAAGCGCTCGCGGTTGCTGCGTTTCATCACGGCGTCATAGGCCTGCTGCACGCTGAAGCCGCGCTTCTCGATGAGCGCGGCGGCGGCGCGGCAGCCCGCCTCGATGTCGGTCTCGGGGGCGTCGCAGTCGAAAATCCAGAGCTTCATGCCGTCTCCTTGGGCATTTCTGGGGCGAACGGGTTTCGCCGCAGCCGAAACTATAACGAGTTCGCGCCGATGCGGTAGGCTTCGCGGCCATGAAAATGGTGAAACGCGGCACGCCCGCCTCCGGCGCGACGTTCTCCGAGTGCCTGCGCTGGCGCTATCTGCTGTGGCGGCGCTGGGACGCGCAGCGCCCGACGGCGAACTTCCTGATGCTCAATCCGAGCACCGCGGACGAGACGCGGCTGGATCCCACCTGCGCGCGGGCGCGCGACTACGCGCAGCGCTGGGGCTACGGCGCGCTCGTCGTGACCAACGTCTTCGCGTGGCGCGCGACCGACCCCGAGGCCATGAAGGCCGCCGCGGATCCGGTCGGACCGGCCAACGACCGCGCGATCGCGCGCGCGGCGCGCGAAGCGGCGCTCGTGGTGTGCGCCTGGGGCAATCACGGCGCGCATCTCGGCCGCTCCGCGGGGGTCGTGGCCGGGCTGAAGCGCGCCGGCGTGCGCCTGCACGTGCTGCGCGTGAACGGCTCCGGGGAACCCGCGCACCCGCTGTATCTGAGGCGCGATCTGCGGCCGCAGGGCTGGACGGTCTAGGCCTGCAGCATTTCCGGCGACAGGTAACGCTGCCGCCAGGCCTCGAACGGCAGCGTGTCGGCCGCCTCCATCTGGCGTTGCCTGGCGTGCGACTCCGCGGCGAGCGCCGCGTAACGCTGCGCCACCGCGTCGTCGAGCGCCAGGGTGCGCAGCGCCTGCGCGTGCTGGCGTGATTGCGCGAGGGCGAAGCGGGTGTAGGACTTTTCGTGCTCGGCGAGCATCGCCGCGAGCACGCGCGCCGAGGGCGTGCGCGCGGCATGGGCGAGGGCCGCCAAGGCGTCGGCGAGCGCGTCGCGATAGGCCGCGCCGCCGAATTCGCGATCGAGCGCTGCCGCGATCGGCGCGCAGGCCTCGAGCAGCCCGCGGCCCCAGTCGGCGGGGGTGATCGAGGCGGCCCCGCGTTGCAGCTGGAGACCCGGCTCGCGGCCGCGCGAGGCGACCCGCTCCTGGTTGTGCAGGTCGGCCACGATCTCCTCCGGCGTGTCGGGCGGGCTGTCGGCGAGCAGGCAGTGCAGCAGGAAGACGTCGAGAAAGCGCATCGTGCGCGGCGCGATGCCCACCGGCTCGAACGGGTCGAGATCCATGAGCCGCACCTCGACGTACTCGACGCCGCGCTCGCGCAACGCATGCAGCGGCCGCTCGCCCGAGCGGATGCGGCACTTCGGCCGGATCTTGCCGTAGAACTCGTTCTCGATCTGCAGCAGCGTCGTGGACAGCTGCCGGTAGCCGTCCACGAGATAGCCCTTGCCGTCGCCCTCGGTGCCGGTGATGCCGAAGAACTCGTAGGGCGGATAGGACTCGAGCAGCGCGCGCTCGAGGGCGGCGCCGTACGCCTCCAGGCTGTTGAAACTCGCGACGATCGAGGCCTGCGCGTTGCTCTGGTAGCCGAGCCGGCCCATGCGCAGCGTCGTGGCGTGCGGCAGGTAGAGCGTGCCGGGGCGCAGCGTCTGCAGGCGGTGGTCGCGCTGCTCGACGAACGACGCGCACACCGCGGGCGAGGCGCCGAACAGGTACAGCGGCAGCCAGGCGGTGCGCCGGAAATTGCGCAGCAGGGCGAAGTAGTCGGCGTTGCTCAGCCCCGGCAGCGACCAGTTGTAGTGGATGCCGCTGATCATCTGCATGCGCCGGCCGTAGCGGTAGGCAAGGCCGTTGCGGTAGATGGTCTTGGCGCGCCCGAGGTTCGAGCTGCCGTAGCGTCCCAGCGGGATGCGGTCGTCGGCCGGCAGCCCGCAGGGCATGCTGGCGCACCAGAGGATTTCCTCGCCGATGGCGCGATACACGACCTGGTGGATCTGCGTCAGCTCCGCAACGCACGCCTCGGGCGTCGGGTGCGGATCGGTGATCAGCTCGAGCTGCGCCTCGCTGAAGTCGGTCGTGATNNGCACGCCTTCGTCCCAGCCCTTGATGACGTGGCCCGCGGCGAGCGGAAACTCGAACGGCTGCCCGCGGTCCTTGCTGGAGTCGAACTTGCGGCCGCGCTCGCCGCCGTAGAACAGCCACCCGGTGTAGTGCACCGAGACGTGGTCGCCGGCCTTGGCCTGCGCGCCCTCGCCCGTGGCGAGGTCGTCGATGATGAGGCCGCTGGCCGTGGTGATCTTGGGCATGCGAGAACTCCTCTGGTTGCTACGTGGGGCGCGGCCCGGGGGCCGCGCGAGGGCGCTATTCTCCCACGACCGTGACGATCATTTGCCGCGTGTGGGGCGCCTGGCGGTGCTCCCAGAGAAACACGCCCTGCCAGGTGCCGAGCGCGAGCCGTCCGTCGGCCACCGGCAGCACGAGGGCATTCGTCGTCAGCACCGAGCGCGCGTGCGCAGCCATGTCGTCCGGCCCCTCGGTGTCGTGGACGTAGGCGCGGTCGCCGTCCGGCGCGAGGCGCGCGAGAATCGTCTCGAGGTCCTGCAGCACCGCCGGATCCGCGTTCTCGGTGAGCAGGAGGGAGGCGCTGGTGTGCTGCAGGAAGACGTTGCACAGGCCGGTGCGCACGCCGCTCGTCGTCACGATCCACGCCAGCTCGCGCGTGATCTCGGACGTGCCGCGGCCGCGGGTCGCAAACGACAGGGTTGCCTGATGGATCATCGCCTGGCGGCAGTGTAGCGCGGGGCTCAGGCGCGCCGGCTCGACACCGCCCAGAGCGCATGCGGCTCGCTCTTGCCGCGCAGCGCGAGCGCCGGCATCGCTTCGGCGACGAACCGCGCGGCGCCGCCGGCGCGCTGGAAGGTGGTGTCCGAGACGAGCAGCGGGCGCTCGAGCGTCCGCGTCATGCGTTCGATGCGGCTCGCGGTGTTGACTGTGTCGCCGACGTAGGCGTAGCCGAGCAGCTCCGGCGAGCCGATCGAGCCGGCGACCACCGGTCCCGTGTGCACGCCGATGCCGAGGCCGATCGGCGCCTCGCCGCGCGCGGCCCGGCGCGCATTGAGCGCGCCCTGGCGCTGCAGCATCGCGATCGCGCTCTTGATCGCGCGGCGCGGATGGTCCGCGCCGCCCTTTTCCGCGAATACGGCGTAGATGTTGTCGCCCGTGTACTGCATGAGCACGCCGCCGCGCCGTGTGATCTCGCGCGCCATTTCGGTGAAGAACTCGTTCAGTACCTGCACCACGGCGCGCGGCGAGAGCCGCTCGGCGAGCTCGGTGAAATCGCGCAGGTCGGCGAACAGGGCGGTGATTTCCTCCGCTTCGCCCTCCAGGTTCATCGCCCCGGGGTCGCGGCTGACGCGCTCCAGCACCGGCCGGGGCAGGAAGCGGGTGAGCGAGTCGCGCTCGATCGCCTGGCGAACGATCCATCCCAGCTTGCGCGCGCTGTAGTGGAGCATCAACCCGAGCAGCGCCGTCACCGCCAGCTCCACCCAGGTGAGCACGTTCACGGCGTCGTTCACGACGAGGACCGTCGCGTAGGCGGCCGCGCCGTAGGCGACCGACCACAGCGACAGCTTCCAGGAAAACCGCAGCATGCTGGTGGCGAGCAGCACCATCAGCACCACCCCCGAGGCGTGCAGCTGCTGCGGCACGAGCAGCGGATCGTGCACCAGCAGGTACCGGTGGCCGGCGTGCATGCACAGCGCGAGCACCGTGATGTCCATGGTGACCAGCAGCGCGGAGACCCACGGGCGGTAGTAGCGCTTCAGCCAGGACAGGCCGGAGATCGCGGCCGTGAGCGCCCAGACGAGCGCGAGCAGCGCGCCGGGCGAGATCGAGCCGCTCGAAAAGAGCTCGGCGCCGCCGGTGATGGCGCCGACGCCGGCCCAGATCCCGACGCGAAAGCCGTTGAGCAGCCGCTCGTTGCGCCAGGCCTGCCGCGCGAGAATCTGGGTGAGCGCAGGCGAGGCGCTGTCGTCGGCCGTCGGGTCGGCGGGCATCACCTGTCCCGCGCGAGCAGCATCTGCACGTCGCCCAAGGCGCGCTNNGGAATGCAGCAGCCCGGAAAGACGTAGCGCTTGATGAAGTCGACCTCGTCGCGCGCCCGCGCGTAGTGGCGATCGGCGATGGTGATGGACTGCAGCAGCATCCGGCCGCCCGGGACCAGCCGCGCGGCGCAGCGCCTGAAAAACTCGCCGAAGTACTGGTGGCCGACCGCCTCGATCATCTCGATCGACACCAGCTTGTCGTAACGCCCGACGAGGTCGCGGTAGTCCTCGAACAGCACCGTGACCTGGCCGGTCAGTCCCGCGCGCGCGACGCGCACGCGCGCCAAATCGAACTGCTCGCGCGAGATGGTGGTCGTCGTCACGCGGCAGCCGTGCTCGCGCGCCGCGTGCAGCGCCATGCCGCCCCAGCCCGTGCCGATCTCGA
>DKBI01000076.1 GCA_002451175.1 Betaproteobacteria bacterium UBA6904 | reverse complement strand
GCTCTGCGGAGCCCGGACTTTCCTCTGCACCTTGCGACGCAGCGGCTGCCTGGCCAGCTCCCGCCGTCATTTTACCGGGGGGGCGCGAAAATAGCGCGCGTCGTCGTAGAACGCCTCCGCGTCGCTGCCCGGCAACCAGCCCGGGTAGCCGAACACCGGAACCGGCGGCAGCAGTTTCGGCGAGCCGCCCGGTGCGTGCGCGGCCAGCCAGCGCGCGGCATAGTCGTCCGGCGACGCTGCGGGCGGCGCGAAAATCACTTTGCAAGCGACGCCGGGCCAGGGCTCGAGCGCCTTTTCGAGCACGGCGTGGCCCAGGACGACGAAGCGCAGATCGCGCAGCACGCGATCCCGGCAATCCCGGAAGAGCGCCTTCCAGCGAAAGCCGAGGATCATCGCCTCCAGTTCCGGATCCGCGCAGAGCACGACGGCGCCGCCTTCGTCGAAGATCGTCAGCAGGTCGCGAACGCGGCCGCGGCGTCCCGCTTCGCGCGGAATCTCCGCGGCGTGCAGCGCGTTGATGCGCGCCTTGGTGCGCGGGAACGCGAGCCATGCGAGCGCATTGAACAGGTCGTGGCCGTTCTGCGGGCGCGTCGACACGCACCCCGACTGGTGCACGTGCAGCTCGTAGCCAGGATCGCTCGCGCGCGGCGGCACGAAGCGCACCGGTCTGCCGCCTTCCGTGCACACGCCCGCTTCTTCGGCCAGCGCGTTCAGCACGGCATGCGAGGGCCACTCGTGGCGCGGCAGCCGCTCCAGCCACGGGCGCAGGGGTTCGTAGATCGGGTGCGCGAGGCGCCCAAGGAGCGCGTCGATCAGCACGGCACGGCGCGTTGCGGCCTCAGGCCTCCAGCTGCCAGGGCACGCTCTCGCCGGCGCGCAGCGGGATGAGCGTCTCGCCGTCGCCGAACGGCAGCGCGGCGGGAACCGTCCAGTCGCGCCGCACGAGGGTGATCGCGTCGTCATTGACCGGGAGCCCGTAGAACTGCGGCCCGAACCGGCTGGCGAAGCCCTCCAGCCGCTCCAGCGCCCCGGCCTCCTCGAACGCGATCGCGTAGAGCTCGATCGCCGCGTGCGCCGTGTAGATCCCCGCGCAGCCGCAGGCCGCCTCCTTCGTGTGCCGCGCGTGCGGCGCGCTGTCGGTGCCGAGGAAGAACTTGGGGTTGCCCGAGANNCTGGAACAGCGCGTTGCGATTGAGGAGCAGGTGATGCGCGGTGACGGTCGCCGCAACGTTCGCGCCGGTGACCTCGACGAATTGCACGGCCTGGCTCGTCGTGATGTGCTCCAGGACGATCTTCAGCGTCGGCAAGCGCGCCAGGAGCGGGCTGAGGATTTCCTCGATGAAGACGTGCTCCCGGTCGAAGATATCGACCTCCGGATCGGTCACTTCACCGTGCACCAGGAGCGGCAGCCCGATCTCGGCCATGCGCTCCAGCGCGCCGTAGCACCGCGAAATGCGCGTCACGCCGGCGTCGGAGTGCGTGGTCGCGCCGGCGGGGTAGAACTTGACGCCGTGGATGGCGCCCGAGCGCTTGGCGCGCGCGATCTCGTCCGCCGAGGTGTCGTCGGTGAGGTAGAGCGTCATGAGCGGCGTGAACCGCGACCCGGCCGGCAGCGCGGTGAGGATGCGGCTGCGGTAGGCGAGCGCCTCCTGCGTCGTGCGCACGGGCGGCTTGAGGTTCGGCATGACGATCGCGCGGCCGAAACAGCGCGCCGTGTCCGCAAGGACCGCCTGCATCGCCGCGCCGTCGCGCAGGTGCAGATGCCAGTCGTCGGGGCGAATCAGCGTCAGGCGGTCCACGGCGCGATTCTACCGGGCGCGATCGGTGCCCTTCCGGTCCAGGGCGAACCGGTACAGCTCGCGCCGCGGCGCGCCCGTGAGCTTCGCCGCGATGCGCGCGGCCTCGCTGGCCGGCAGGACCTCGAGCAGCGCCGCGAGGACGCGCTGGCCTTCGGCCAGCGCGTCCGCCTGGACGATCTCGCCCGGGCCCAGCACCAGCACGAACTCCCCCTGCTCGCGGTGTGGCGCGGCACCCAGCCACGCCGCGGTCTCGCCCAAGGGCATGCGCGCGATTTCCTCGAATTTCTTCGTCAGTTCGCGGGCGATGACGATCTCGCGCGCGGCGCCGAACGTCTCCGCGAGGTCGGCCAGCGTCTCGGCGATGCGGTGCGGCGCCTCGTAGAAGATGTGGGGCAGGGCGCGGTCCAGTGCGGCCAGCGCCTTGCGCCGCGCCGCACGCGCGGCGGGCAGAAACCCGGCGAAGACGACGCGCGTCGCCGCAAATCCCGCCGCCGAGAACGCGGCGACCGCGGCGCTCGGGCCCGGAACCGGCACGACGCGAATGCCGGCGCGGTGCGCGGCCTCGACGAGCAGCGCTCCCGGGTCGGACAGGCCGGGCGTGCCGGCGTCGGTGATCAGCGCTACGCGCCTGCCGGCCTGCAGGTCGGCAACCAGGCGGGCGCTCATCGCCCGCTCGTTGTGCTCGTGCAGGGCCACGGTGCGCGCGGCGATGCCGTGTCGCGCCAGCAGCGTGCGCGAGGTGCGTGTGTCCTCGCAGGCGATGAGATCGGCCTCGCGGAGCGCCTCGACGGCGCGCGGGCTCGCGTCGGCGAGATTGCCGATCGGCGTGGCGACGACGTAGAGAAGTCCGGACATCGGGCGCGGGTCAACCCGCGACGCGCGCGGGCCGTTAAGGTTGCCATGAACTGCGCCGGCAGGCGAGCGGAAGATCTCTGCGCGGACCTGATGCGACGCGCCGGGCTCGAAGTGCTCGCCCGGAACTGGCGCTGCCGCCTGGGGGAGATCGACCTCATCGCGCGCGACGGCGCCACGCTCGTGTTTGCCGAAGTGCGGCTGCGCCGCGACGCGCGCTTCGGCGGCGCCGCCGAGAGCGTCACGGCGGCCAAGCGCGCGCGGCTCGTCGCGGCGGCGCAGCTGTACCTGGCCGGGCGGCCGGCCGCGGACTGCCGCTTCGACGTCCTGCTGCTCGATGCGCTCGACGCCGAGCGCGTGCAGTGGCTGCGCAATGCGTTTGGCGCTTAGCCTGCTGTGGCTGGTCTGGTGCGGGGCGCTGCATGCGCAGGACGGAACGCAGCCCGCGGTGCGCCTGCTGGTGCAGAGCTCGCCGCTCGCCGGCTACCGGCACGCGCAGGCGGCGCAAGTCTGGACGCTCCTGCGCGTCGGCGACCGGCTGCAGCTCGCGCGCGAGCCGGACAATCCGCACGACGCGAACGCGGTGCGCGTTCTCTGGCAGGGCCGCAAGCTGGGCTACGTGCCGCGCGCGGAGAACGCGGCGCTCGCCTGGGCGCTGGACCGCGGCGAGAGCCTGCAGGCGCGCATCAGCGTTCTGCGCGAGCATCGCAACGGGCGGCGGCGCATGGAGTTCGAGGTCAGCATGGAGTGACGGTGTAGAATCGTCTCGCATGGGACATGCCGAGCAGCTGAGCACGCTCGAGGGTCGCGTGAACGCGCTGTTTGCGGAGAGCGCGCAGCTGAAGAGTTCCGCGGCGCCATTGCTCGCCGCGCCGCTGGCGCGCGCGGCGACGCTCATGGCCGCAGCGCTGCGCGCCGGCGGCAAGATACTCGCCTGCGGCAACGGCGGCTCGGCGGCGGACGCGCAGCACTTCGCCGCGGAGTTGGTGAACCGGTTCGAGCGGGAGCGACCGCCGCTCGCGGCGATCGCACTGACGACCGATACGTCGAACCTGACCTCGATCGCCAACGATTACGCGTACGAGCAGGTGTTCGAGAAACCGCTGCGCGCGCTCGGCCGCGCGGGCGACGTGCTGCTGGCGATCTCGACGAGCGGCAATTCGGCGAGCGTGCTGGCCGCGGTGCGCGCTGCGCACGAGATGGGCATGGCCACGGTCGCGCTCTCGGGGCGCGGCGGCGGCCGGCTCGGCGCGCTGCTCGGGCCGCAGGACGTGCAGGTGTGCGTGCCGCATGCGAGCACCGCGCGGATTCAGGAAGTGCATCTGCTCGCGCTGCACTGTCTGTGCGACGGGATCGATTTTCAGTTGTTTGGAGGACAGTCATGACGAGAAAGAACGGCTGGATGGTCGCGGCGCTGTGCGCCACGACCCTGTTGACGGGGTGTCTGGGTGCTGCGGTGGTCGGCGGCGGGGCCGCGATGGTGTCGGCGATCGACCGCCGCACGACCGGCACCCAGGTCGACGACGAGGGAATCGAGCTGAGCGGGGTGAACCGCATCGGCGATCGATTCGGCGATCGGGCGCACGTCAACGTCACGTCGTACAACCGCAACGTGCTGCTCACCGGCGAGGTGCCGGATGCGGCGGCGCGCAGCGAAATCGAAAAGCTGGTGCGCATGTCGACCAACGTGCGCGGCGTGACGAACGAAACGCAGGTTGCGGGCGTGTCCGCCTACTCGGCGCGCGCCAGCGACTCCACCCTCACCGGCAAGGTCAAGGCGCGTTTTCTCGACTCCAACAAGTTCAACGCCGTGCACGTCAAGGTCGTGACCGAGGCGAGCGTGGTGTACCTGCTCGGCATCGTGACCGAGAAGGAAGCCGCCGATGCGACCGAGATCGCGCGCACGACGAGCGGCGTGCGCAAGGTCGTGAAGGTGTTCGAGTACTGCAAGCCGACCGACGACGCCTGCCGGCAGAAGTAGGGCGCCGTGCCCTTCGCGCGGCCGGCGTTCGAGCGCAAGATCCACGCGCCGGCCGANNGTTCGACCTGCTGCACCGCGGTCATGCGACGTATCTGGCGCAGGCGCGCGCGCTGGGCGCCGCGCTGCTGGTCGCACTCAACGGCGACGCGTCGGTGCGCCGGCTGGGCAAGGGCGCCGACCGGCCGGTGAATCCCCTCGAGGATCGCCTCGCGCTGGTCGCGGCGCTGGAGCCGGTCGATGCGGTGACGTGGTTCGACGAGGACACGCCGCTCGCGCTGATCGGGGCCTGCGCGCCGGACGTGCTGGTCAAGGGGGGCGACTGGCCCGTCGAGCGCATCGTCGGTGCGGCGGAAGTGCAGGCGCGCGGCGGGCGCGTGGTGTCGATTCCCTTCGAGCACGTACGCTCGACTACGACGCTGCTGGAGCGGATCCGGAAAGGCTGAGCTCGAAGAAGCGCGCGCCGGGCGTCGGTGCGTCCGAATAGGGTCCGATCTCGCGGAATCCCAGGCTGTCGTAGAGGCGAATTGCCGCGGCCATGACCGGCAGCGTGTCGAGCACGAGCCGCGGCGAGCCCGCCTCGCGCGCGGCGTCGATCACGCGCTGCGCGAGCTGCCGCCCCAGCCCACTGCGTCGATAGGGCGCGCGCACGTAGAGGCGCTTCATCTCGCCGCTGCCGTCCGCCAGGCGTCGCAGCGCCACGCAACCGGCGAGCGCGTCGCCCGAGAACGCGACCAGCAGCCGGCCGCGCGGCGGCGCGTACTCGCCGGGCAGGGCGGAGACCTCGTCCTCGAAGGCGACGAAGCACGCCGGCGCGTCGACCGCGGCGGCGTACTCACGGAACAGCCGGCGGGCCGCGTCGATGTCCTCGGGCGAGTCGGCGTCCTGGATGCGCATCGCCGCGCCATTGTCCCGCCGCGCGCGCGTGCCGTCCATCGCGCGCCGAGTTATCATCGCGGCATGCGGCTGCACCAGATCAAGATCGACTACTCGGCCGAAGAGGATCGCCTGCTCATGCAGCTGGCGACGAGCGACGAGCAGGAGGTGCGGCTGTGGCTGACGCGCCGCTTCGTCAAGCTCCTGTGGCCGCTGATGGTGAAGCTCGCCGAGGAAGCGAGTCCGAAGATCCGCACCCAGGCCGACCCCGAGGCGCGCAAGGCGCTGCTCAATCTCGAGCACGAGGACGCGATGGCGCGCGCGGATTTCTCGAAACCCTACGACGATTCGCTCCGCGCGATGCCGCTGGGCGAGGCGCCGCTGCTGCTCGCGCGCATCCGCACGGCCTACGATGCCAACGGCCAGCCGATCGTCGCCCTGCACCCGGCGGAGGGGCAGGGCGTCACGCTGACGCTCGACTCCGTGCTCGTGCACTCGATCTGCCGCCTCCTGCAGGCGGCGGTGGCGAAGAGCGACTGGGACATGGAACTCAAGCTGCCGGGCCTTGCGCCGCCGCGCGAGGCCGAGCGCACCCAGCGCACCATCAACTGAGCGCGCGGCGCGCTACACCTGCTTCTGGGCGAACTCCCCGACGACCGGGATGAGCCACTGCTCGTTCTGGTAGGCCTTGACCGCGGCGATGACCGCCAGCACGAACATCAGCAGCGACCACAGCGGCAGGAACGCCCAGCCGAGGAACGGGATCAGCGACAGCACGATATTGCCGCCGATCCACGCCAGGCCGTGAAACAGCGCCTGAAAGGCGTGGAAGCGTACGAACCGTTCCCGGCTGTACGGCTCGACCATCAGGAAGACGATCGCCGTGATCCAGAGATAGGCCAGCGCTCCCGCCAGGTTGTTCGCGAGGCCCGCGGTCGGCTCTGCGGGTGCGCCGCCGGCAGCAGGCTGGCCGCCAGCGGCCGCGCTCTTGCCGCAGGCGGGACAGAACGCCGCCGCGTCACCCATTTCCTTGCCGCAACTTTCGCAATAACGGGCCATGGCGGGCTCCTCGGTTGCCGATGGGAATTCACGTTAGCAAGATCCCGTGCCGCGTGCAAACGCGGATCCCGCCCGGCGCGGCGCTATTCGCCCAGATCCTGCCGCGCCGCCTCGAGGCGCGCGGTGGCGTGCAGCCAGTCGTCCTCGGCCTGGGCCAGCGCCTCGGTACAGCGCGCCTGCGCGATGGTGAGCTCGCGCAGCCGGTCCGCCATCCGCTCGCCGGCGTAGAGCGCGGGATCGGCCAGCGCTGCGCGCGCCGTGTCCGCCTCGCGCGACAGCTCCGCCATGCGCGCCTCGATCTTTTCGATCGCGCGCAGGTGCGGGCGCAGCAGCTTCTGCTGCTCGACGCGGGATTTCGCGGCGTGGCGCCGCTCGTCCTTGCGGCTCGGTCGCTCGGCGGCGGGCCGCCGCCCGCGCTCCTCCTTGAGCTTGAGCTGCCGGTAGTCCTCCAGGTCGCCGTCGAATTCGCTCACCCGCCCGTCCGCGACGACGAGGATGCGATCGGCGCAGGCGGACAGCAGGGCCCGATCGTGCGAGACGATGACCAGCGCCCCCTCGTAGGTCTGCAGCGCGAGCACGAGCGTGCGGCGCATTTCCATGTCGAGATGGTTCGTCGGCTCGTCGAGGAGCAGCAGGTTCGGGCGCTGCCGCACGAGCGCGGCGAGCGCGAGGCGCGCCTTCTCGCCGCCGGAGAGCGGCCCGATCGGTCGCCCGGCGCGCTCGCCCCCGAAGCCGAAGCCGCCGAGAAAATCCCGCAGCGCCTGCTCGCGCTCGCCGCGATGCAGCCGCATCAGCATGCCGAGCGGCGTTTCCTCCGGCCTCAGCAGCTCGACCTGGTGCTGTGCAAAATAGCCGATGACGATGTCGCGCGCGGTGCGCCGCTCGCCCGACTGCGCGCCGAGCTCGCCGGCGAGCAGGCGCACGAAGGTCGTCTTGCCCGCGCCGTTCAGCCCGATGACCGCGAGGCGGTCGGCGCGCGTGACGGCGAGCGACACGCCGGAGATCACGCGGCGCTCGCCGTATCCGGCCGCGGCGTCCTCCAGCTCGAGAATGCGTTCGGGCTGGCGCGCCGGCGGCTCGAACCGGAAGCGGAACGATTCCGTGGCATACACGGGCGCGACGCGCGCCATCTTCTCGAGGCTCTTCAGCCGGCTCTGCACCTGCCGCGCCTTGGTGGCCTTCGCGCGGAAGCGCGAGACGAACGTGGTGATGCGCTGCACCTCGCGCTCCTGCCGCGCCGCGGCGGCGAGTTGCTGGTCGAGCTCCATCGCGCGCTGGCGCTCGTAGAACGAGTAGTTGCCGGTGTACAGGCGCAGCGCCCCGCCGGCGATGGCGAGCGTGTGGTCGGTGGCGCGGTCGAGGAAATCGCGGTCGTGCGAGACGACGAGCAGCGTGCCGGCGTAGCCGCGCAGCCAGTTCTCCAGCCACAGGATGGCATCGAG
>DKBI01000063.1 GCA_002451175.1 Betaproteobacteria bacterium UBA6904 | reverse complement strand
TACGTCAACACGCAGGGCGTGGCGTACTTCTAGGTGGTTAGGTGCAGCGGCGGTGCCGCTGCTTCAGCGTAACGAGCACTTCGTCCGGGTCGCGCTGCCACCAGTTGTTCACCGAGAAGATCTCCACCTCGTGAAAACCCCGGTAGCCGGCGCGCTCGACCCAGGCGCGGATGCGCTTCAGGTCGATCACGCCGTCGCCCATCATGCCGCGGTCGAGCAGCAGGTCGCTGGTCGGCACGAGCCAGTCGCAGATGTGGTACGCGAGCAGCCGTTTCGCGCCCGCGCGCCGGATCTGCGCCTCGAGCTGCGGGTCCCACCACACGTGGTAGACGTCCACCGCGACGCCGAGCGCGCCGGTCTTCTTCGGGTCGAGCGCGTCGCACAGGTCGAGCGCCTGGGAGAGCGTATTCACGCAGGCGCGATCCGCGGCGTACATCGGGTGCAGCGGCTCGATCGCGATCGGCACGTCGCAGCGCTTGGCGTGCGGCAGGATCGCGGCGATGCCGTCCTTCACCTGCGCCCGCGCGCCGGCGAGGTCCCGCGAGCCGGCGGGCATGCCGCCGACGACCAGCACGAGGCAGCGCGCGCCGATCGTCGCGGCGTCGTCGATCGCCTTCAGGTTGTCGCGGATCGCGGCCTTGCGGCCGGCCGCCGTGCGCGCGGGGAACATGCCGCCGCGGCAAAGCCCCGTCACCGCGAGCCCCGCGGCNNGCGCAGCCGTCGATCATCTGCGCGAGGTTCCAGCGCTCGCGCACCGTCGCCGTGTTGAGCGACAGCCGTTGCGGATCAGGCGAGGCCATGCACCGCGAGCAGCTGCTTCATGCGCCGGCACGCCTGCTCGGGATCCGCGAGCAGGCCCGCGGCGTCGGCGAGCCGGAACAGCTCGGCGAAGTGGCGCAGGTGGCGCGCGCTCTGCTGTCCGCCGACCATGACGAAATGGTCCTGGTGGCCGTTCAGCCAGGCCATGAACACCACGCCCGTCTTGTAGAAGCGCGTCGGCGCGCAAAAGATGTGGCGCGACAGCGGCACCGTGGGCGCGAGAAGCTCGTGATAGGCGCCGCGGTCGCCCGCGGCGAGCGCCGACAGCGCCGCGGAAGCTGCCGGCGCGATCGCATCGAAGATGCCGAGCAACGCATCGGAGTGCGCCTCGGCGTCGCCCTCGATCAGCTCGGCGAAGTTGAAATCATCGCCCGTGTACATGCGCACGCCGACCGGCAGCCGGCGGCGCATGGCGACCTCCTTGTCCTGGTCGAGCAGCGAGATCTTGATGCCGTCCACCTTCGCCGCGTTGCGCCGCAGGATGTCGAGACAGACGTCCATCGCCGCGTCGTGCGCGGACTTTCCCCAGTATCCGGCGAGCGCGGGATCGAACATCTCGCCCAGCCAGTGGATGATCACCGGCGCCTTCACCTGCGACAGGATCCGGTCGTACACCCGCCCGTAGTCCTCGGGGGATCGAGCGCAGGCGGCCAGCGCGCGGCTCGCCATGAGNNGCGAGGTGATCGGTGCCCGCGCCCGAGGCCACGACCGCGCCCGGCACGTCGCGCGCGGCATCCAGCGTGCGCCGCACGAGCTCCAGCGAATTCTCCCAGTCCAGGCCCATGCCGCGCTGCGCGGTGTCCATCGCCTCGGCCAGCCCGAGGCCCCACGACCACAGGTGGCGCCGGTAGGCGATCGTGCGGTCCCAGTCGATGGCGGGCTCCAGCCACGGCTCGCGCGACGAGAGCGGATCGGCGACCACGTGCGCCGCGGCGAGCGCCCGGCGCGTGAACGGCTGCGCTGGCCGCGCGAACTCGCGCGGCGCACGCACGACGTAGGGTTCGAGCCGCCCGCTCGCCGCGGGCAAGGCGAGCGTCTGCACCGGATCGCGCTTCATGCCTTCAGCTTCGGCACGTCGAGCCAGCGCCGTCGCGCCCAGCTCTTCAGGCCGAGTTCCGCAAGCTGCACGCCCTTCGCGCCCTCGAGCAGATTCCAGCGGAAACCGCCTTCGCCGGCGACGTGGCGCAGGAACGCCTCCCATTGCACCTTGAAGGCGTTGTCGAAGGCCTCGTCGGGCACCGGCCGCCAGCCGGCGTAGAAGTCGATCGGTTGCGGGATGTCCGGATTCCACACCGGCTTCGGCGTCTCCGCGTAGGACTGGATGCGGCAGTCGCGCAGGCCCGCCACGGCGCTGCCCTTCGTGCCGTCCACCTGCAGCGTGAGCAGATCGTCGCGCCGCACCCGCGCGCACCAGGAGGAATTGAATTGCGCGATCACGCCGCCCTTCAGCTCGAAGGTCGCATAGGCCGCGTCGTCCGCATCGGCCCGGTACCTGCGGCCGCCCTCGTCCCAGCGCCACGGTAGGTGCGTCGCACCCCGGCAGCTGACCGCCTGCACCTCGCCGAAGAGGTTGTCCAGCACGTAACGCCAGTGGCACAGCATGTCGAGAATGATGCCGCCGCCGTCCTGGGCGCGGTAATTCCACGACGGGCGCTGCGCGGCCGGCTGCGCCCGGCCCGGGTCGCCCTCGAACACCCAGTAGCCGAACTCGCCGCGTACCGACAGGATCTTGCCGAAGAACCCCTCGTCCCGCAGCCGGGCCAGCTTGCGCATCCCCGGGAGCCAGAGCTTGTCCTGCACCACGCCGTGCTTCACGCGCGCCTTCTTCGCCGCCCGGACCAGCGACAGGGCTTCCGCCAGCGTCGTCGCGACCGGCTTCTCGCAGTAGACGTGCTTGCCGGCGGCGATCGCGCGCTTGAGCAGGGTGGGCCGCATCTGCGTCGTCGCCGCATCGAAGAACACGCGGTCCGCGCGGTTTGCGAGCGCCGCGTCGAGATCGGTCGTCCAGCGCTCGACGCCGTGCGTCTTCGCGAGGCGCTGCAGCTTGCCGCCGTCGCGCCCGACGAGGATCGGATCGGGCATCAGGCGGCTGCCGTCGCGCAGCGCGACGCCGCCCTGGCGACGGATCGCCGCGATCGAGCGCGCGAGGTGCTGGTTGGTCCCCATGCGTCCGGTGACCCCGTTCATGATGATGCCGATGCGTCTTTCGCTCATCCCCGCTCCCTGTCAAACACGCAGCCGATTCGTCGGTGTCAATCTCGCCCGCCCTGCCATCGCACGGAGCCTTCGCGCGCGAGCGGCATCGCCCGCATCGAAGTCCAGTCCGGCGAGGCGGCGCTCGCGTACCCGGCGCAGCCGAGCGAACCGATCGCGAGCCGGCCGTCGCGGATCTTCACGCGCACGGCGCCGTGGCTGCGCTCGTAGAGGTCGCCGTGCGCCGCGAGGAACGCCCCCTGCTCCACGGCGGCCAGGTCCGCCATGCCGTTCACGTAATGATGCCCGTTGCGCTCGACGTGGGTGATGCCGAGGAGCGCGACGAGCGCGAGATCCTGCTGCAGCGCGAGGCCCGGCTGGATCGTCAGGTCCTCGCCGCTCATGAAGTAGCGCTCCGCGCCTTCGGCCGCGTTCCACGCGGCGCAGCGCGCGCGGTTGACGAGCGACTTGTACAGCCCCTTGCAGGTCTTCGAGGAAACGCCGCGGTAGCCGAGCGCTCGGGCGCGCGGAAACGCCTCGAGCGCGTCGTCCGACTCGTCGATGATCACCGGTTTCTCGATCCCCGCGACCGGTTGCGCGAGCGCCCGGTCGCGCTTGACCGGCTGCTCGATGAACAGGATGCTCGCCACCAGCCGCGCGAGGCGCCGGTCCGCGTTCATGCGGCGCCAAAGCTCCAAGGCGCCGCCCAGGTCGTCGTACTGCTCGTTGCCGTCGAGGGATACGTGGTACGGATCGGGGATGCGGTCGAGCACCGCGGCGATCGCCGACAGGCGCTCGACGTCGGCCCCGACGTCGCCCGCCACCTTGAGCTTGAAATAGCGGTGCCCGTACCGGGCAACGACTTCCTCCAGGGTCTCGGGCAGCCCGTCGCCCACGCGCTCGCGGAGGTCCGCGGCGACGATCGGATCCACCAGCCCCACCGTGTGGCGCGCGGCGATCCGCGTCTCCGGCGCAAGCGCCGCGTTCACGGCCGGCAGGTCGATGCCCTCGAAAGGCTCCGCGCCGATCGCGTTGCGGCGCACCGCTTCGTAGAACGAGACCCCCAGCGCGCGGCACAGGGCGTCGAGCGCCGCGCGGTCGATGAGGGCCGGGCCGTAGCCGGCCACCAGGCCCGTGCGCCGCTGCTGCAGGAAATGACCCCAGGCGGTCTGCTCGCCCGCGGCGAGGTAATCGGCGCGCGCGGCGGCGAGCGATGCGCGCAGCTGGTCGTAGTTGTCCTCGTTCGTCAGCGCCGGGTTCTTGTCGAACCACTTCGGCGCGAGGAGCTCCGCCGCCGCGCCCCCGGCCTCGCGGCCGTCGGCGCAGCGGATGCGCACGCGGGCGAAGGCCTGCGGCGCGCCGGTGAGCGTGACCACGCCGAAGCGGAACGGCATGCGCAGCCGCACGTCGCGCTCGAGCAATTCGATGTCTGTGATCCGGAACTTGACGGCGCCCACTGCGCGTCCCATGATTTAACCGTTTCGTTACATTGTCGGCGGACGGCGGATGGAGCGTCAAGGCGGACGGCTCGCAGCGGCGATCGGCTACTACCTGCCGAGCGCGCTGGTGATGCTCGGGCTGCTCGCGGCGTGGCAGCTCGCCGTCGAGTTCTGGCAGGTGAAGGAATACATCCTGCCCTCGCCGTGGGCGGCGCTGAAGGCCTTCGCGCGCCCGAACTACCAGTGGACCGCGAATTTCCTCGCCACGCTGTACGCCGTGATCGGCGCCTTCGCCCTGTCGGCCGTCCTCGGCATCGCGCTCGCGGTGCTCATCGTCTGGAACGACCTGCTGATGCGCACCGTGATGCCCCTGCTGGTGCTGTTCAACACGCTGCCCAAGATCGCGCTGGCGCCGCTGTTCGTCATCTGGCTCGGCTACGGCATCTGGCCGAACATCGTGATCGGCACGACCATCGCGTTCTTCCCGATGGTGGTGAATACCGCGGTGGGGCTCGCGCAGGCCGAGCCGGAGATGCTCGACCTGGTGCGCACGCTGCGCGCGAACCGCTGGCAGGTGTTCGCCAAGATCCGCTTCCCGAACGCGGTGCCCTACATCTTCACCGGACTGAAGCTCAACGCGACGATGAGCGTGATCGGCGCCGTGGTCGGCGAGTTCGTCGCCTCGGAGCGCGGTCTCGGCGCGCTCATCATTTCCGGCGGCGTGACCCTGGAGACCGCCTCGATCTTCGCTTCGCTGCTGCTCATCTCGGCCCTCGGCCTGGTGCTCTACGGCATCGTCGTCGCCATCGAGCAGCTGGTCGCCCCCTGGGCGCACCGCGAGAATGCCGCTCACTGAATTTCCCAAGGAGAATCGCCTCATGCGCCTCGCCCGCTTCGCCGCCACGCTCGCCCTCGCCGCCGCCTGCGCCGCCCCCGTCCAGGCGCAGGACAAGTTCACGCTGCAGCTGAACTGGTTCCACCTCGCCGACCACTCGCCGATCTACCTCGCGCTGAAGAAGGGCTACTACAAGGAGGAGAACCTCGATCTCACCGTGCTGCGCGGCTCGGGCTCGGCCGACAGCGCGAAGAAGATCGACCTCAAGCAGGGCGACCTCGGCATCTCGGACGCGCCGACCGTGATCACGGCGATTTCCAAGGGCGCCAACCTGAAGATGGTGGCGGTGGTGTTCGACAAGGCCGGCAACAACGCCTTCTTCAAGAAGAGCGCCAACATCCGCGGGCCCCAGGACCTCGTCGGCAAGAAGATCGCCGTGCCGCCGGGCGACTCGCACCGCGTGCTCTGGCCGGCGTTTGCGGCGATCAACAAGCTCGACCCCAACGGCGTGACGCTCGTCAACGTCAAGCCCGAGGGCAAGCAGGCGATCGTCGCCGCCGGCGAAGTGGACCTGTCGTTCGATCTCTACACGAGCTACGCGATCTGGGAGAAGGTGCTCGGCAAGGGCAACGTCGGCAACCTGCTGTGGGCCGACTACGGCCTGCCGATCTACGGCCACACCTATTTCGTGAACAGCGAGACGCTGCAGAAGAACCCGAAGCTGATCGAGCGCTTCCTGCGCGCGACGCACAAGGGCTGGCGCGACGCGCACGCCAATCCGGGTGAGGCGATCGATGCGATGGTGGCGGCCGTGCCGGGGCTCGACCGCGACGCGCTGTTCAACACCACGCCGCAGATCATGGACCTGTGCGTCACCGAGCGCTCGCGCAAGCACGGCATCGGCTGGATCGAACCCGAGCTGATGCAGCGCACGATCGACATCACCTTCGCACAGAACAAGCCCGAAAAGCCGGTGAAGGCCGAGGACGTGTTCACCAACGCGCTCAACAGCCGGATCAAGCCGCTGAAGTAACCGGCGCACCGTGGCGTGGGAAGAGGCGCTTGCCCTTGCGCTGCTCGCCGCAGCGGCCTGGCTGTGGATCGACAGCCTGCGCGCGCGCGAGCGCGCGGTGCGCGCGGGCCGCGCGGCGTGTGAGCGCCACGGGCTGCAGTTTCTCGACGACACGGTGTCGATCAGCGCGCTGCGCCTTGCGCGCGACGACGAGGGACGGCTGCGGGTTGCGCGAACCTACACCTTCGAGTTTTCGGACACCGGCAACAACCGATTGCGGGGCACGGTGCTGATGCGCGGCACCGAGCTGCAGGACCTGCAGCTCGAGCCCTATCC
>DKBI01000169.1 GCA_002451175.1 Betaproteobacteria bacterium UBA6904 | reverse complement strand
TTAGCTCAGCGGTAGAGCACTGCTCTCACACAGCAGGGGCCACTGGTTCGATCCCAGTACATCCCACCAATCCTGCAGCGCATCGCAGCGCGACGCGAATCCGCATCCGCCGGCGCAGCCTCAGAACCCCTCACCCCAGCGGTATTGCCAGGCGACCGCCAGCGCGTCGAATTCGCTGCCGGTGCGGGTCCACGCGCCGGTGCCGGCCGAGATCTTCACCGAGTGATGCCGGTCGATGGGCAGGGCCAACGTCAGGCCGACTCGCGTGTTGCTCTGCAGGTTGTTCCCNNCCCGATGAGAAGCCGTAGATGAGGTGCCCCTGGAGCGCATACAGCGGCGCCTGCTCGAACGTGCTGCCCCGATTGAAGTCCTGGTTGTCGGTGTAATACGTCGCGCTCACCGCAAGATCCGTGCTCCACGGCCCCCACGCCTTCGACAGTCCGATCTCGGGCTTGAAGGACCAGCGGTTGTTGCCGATATTGACGAGCTTGGTGTTGTCGTATTGCCCCCAAGGCGCCGACACCTGGAGGCTCGCGCCGACGATCAGGTCCTGCCGGTAGCCGGCAAATTCCTTCAGTGTCAGCGCCGGCGCCCCGAAGAAATTCACCGAGACGCGCGCGCGCGGGTCCGCCATGCCCGCCATCTCGCGCTCCCTCGGCTGTCCGGCCACCAGTCCATGTCCCGAGAACGACGTATAGGGAAGGAGCACGTCGAACTTCGCAGAGCGTCCCCAGGCGTCGAACGATCGCGCGTAGGCGAGCAGCGCGCCATGCGCGCGGAACGTTGCATCGGTGATGGGCGTCGACGGATCGAACGCGATCGTGCCGTCCGAGTACCCATAGGCGGCAACCAGGAAATTCATCCCAACCGGCGCATTCGAGTACGCCCGCGGCTCGAACTCCTGCGCATGCGCGACGCCGCTCGCCAGGATGAGCAATGGCGCGGCGACCTTCGCGACCACGGCCCACCGGAGGGAAAACGGCAGGGATGCGGGGTTCACGAGATTGGCGCTGCGATCGCCAATGCGCCGCAGATCATGACATGGCGGCTGAAAGACTCTGTAGCGCGAAAAGTCCCCTCCCGGCTTCCGGGAACTGGGTAACATGGGCACTGTCTCCACCAGGCGCAGGTCGCGAATTCTTCGAATGGAGGCTTCATGGATTACCTCTGGATCGGACTTCTCGGGCTGGTGATGGGCGCGCTCGCGGGCCAGGTGTTTCGCGGCCATTATCACATCGTCGCCGACATGGTTCTCGGCGTGCTGGGCGCGCTCGGCGGCGGCCACCTGTTCGTCACCTACCTGTCGACGTGGGCGAGTCCGAAGGTTGGCGGCCTGCTGTTCGGTGCGATCGGCGCTGGCCTCGCGCTGCTTGCCTGGCGCTCGATGCGCTCGGTCAATTAGCGACCGCANNAGCACTTCCACGCTTTCCGGCTGCCAGGAGAACGGCGCTTCCGGCGGCTCGAAGTAAGCCTTCCAGCCGGCCGCGACCGCGCTCCGGCCGCGCAGCACGCCGCGCTCCGAGAAGAACACCGCTTCTTCGGCAAGATGGGCGACGAACGCGGCATGGTCGCGCTCGGCCATGCTCCGCGCGAAACCGGCTTCGGCCGCGCGCACCTGCGCCGCCAGCCCCCCAAGCGTCTCGGCGCTCATGATCGCAGTCGATGTGGACAGCAGGATCGCCGCAAGCAGCGTCCTACAGCGTGAAACGGAAGTCGTCGATCAGCATCCCCGGAACCTTCATCCCGCCCAGGCTGCGCGCGAAATACGTCCCGGTCTCCGGCAGGACGTGCGTCTCGCGCGTCAGCGCCAGCAGGTTCGCCCCCAGCGCGCGGTACAGGGAGTCGTCGAAGCGCATGTCGCGGATCGGCGCGACGAGCTCGCCCCCCTCGACCCAGAAGCACGCGTAGCGCGTCATGCCGGTCACGCGCGCGGAGTGCCGGTCGCTCCAATTCAGGTAATGCAGATTGCTGAGATACACGCCGCGCCCCAGCGCGGCCAGCGCCTGCGACGTGTCGAGTTCGCCGCCCGCCACCTCCGGGCTGCGCGGCGCCTCGCCGACGAACGGATTCTCGTCGGCGCCGTTGCTCGGCACGCCGTACTCCTTGGCACTGCGCGCCCCGACCAGCAGGTTGCGCAGCTCGCCCCGCTCGATGAGCGGCAGCTGCGTCGGCGCGATCTCGCCGATCGCGTTGAACTGCGGCGCGAGGCCGAGCGCGAAATTCTCGCGCAGCGACAGCAGCGGCGAGAGCCGCGCCGTGCCCTCCTGGAGCCGCGCGAAGGCGCTCAGGCCGCGCTTCCACGCGGANNGCAGCCGCGCCAGCCGCTCGCGCGCCGCGGCGAAGCCCGCGACGAACCGCTCCTCCCGCCAGGTGCTGTCCGCGTAGCACTCCTTCACGGCCTTGTTCTCGCCCGCCTCGTTCACGGTGTACAGCGAGTAGTCGATGAAGAAGCTCTCCGTGTCGAACCAGTGGCTCTGCCCCGCGCTGTTGCGGTTGGCTCGCACCATCGGGCCGGCGGCGTACAGCCCGGTGAACTCCGTGCCCTCGGTCGCCTCGGTGAAGACGCGGACCGCCTCCTGCGTCGTCAGGAGCGCCCCCGGATGGCTGGTCTCGCTGCGGCCGCGGTCTTCGACCGGCACGGGGAACGGATCCGCGGGCAGTACGCGGACCTCCTCGCGCGCCCGCTCGAGCAGCGAGCGCAGCGCCCGCGCATCCGCATCGAAGTCGCCGCCCAGACTCAGTCCCAGGTCGACGCGCCGGCCGCCGGCCTGAAACTGCAGCTCGAGATCGCGCTGGCGCACGTCCGTGGACTGGCGCACGCGCGAGGCATTCAAGCGAAGGTAGGCCTGCTCCTCCGCAGCGAGATTCAGCGTCGCCGCCTCTCCGGCGCGCAGCTGCGCGAAACAGTCGTCGGCAAGCCGATCGAACAGCCGGCGGGTGTCGGCCGCGAAACTCATTGGCCGCCCCCGAACACGTCGACGTTCGCAAACAGGCACGGCGGCGAGGCGTGCCCCACGCGGATCACCTGCGAGGGCTCGCCCTTGCCNNCGCGCCTGGCTCTCCAGGCTGCCCAGGCCGCGCAGCAGCACGCCTTCCCGGATCAGGTACTCGCGCGTCGCCGGATTGCCGCAATCGTCGAACGCATAGCTGGCGAATTCGCCGGCCACCCCCGGATCGAACGTGACGTTGAGGAGCCGCGAGCCGTACTGCAGGCGCCCGAAATCGTCCGGCCGCACGAAGCTCCAGCCGGCGTAATTGCGCTCGTCGCCGAGGATGCGGTCGAGCTCGAGCGGATGACCGATCGACTCGTGGATCTGCAGGTACATCTGATCCGGCATCAGGATCAGATCGCGCGGCCCGCCCGGGCAGTCCGGCGCCGCGAGCAGCTCCAGCGCCTCGCGCCCGACGCGTTCGCAGGCGGCAAACAGCACGTCGCGGTCGAGCGCCTCGAGCCCCGTTTGCAGGCAGCGCGCGACCTCGCCGTTCAGCGTGCGGCGCTGGGACTCGGCGCCCTCGCGCGCGGTCGCCGAGAAGTTCGTCGTCAGATACAGGAAATCCTGCTCGACGGCCGTGCCGCTGGTCGTCACGTAGCGGCTGTCCACTTCGCTGATCGTCGCGGCAGCCTCGCTCGAGACGATGCGCTCGCTGACCTTCAGGCGCCGGGTCGCCTCGATCAGCAGGTTCGTCAGTTCGGCGAGGCTCGCGCGGTCGGGCGCCTGGCGCCGTGGGCTTGCGTACCGGCCGCCGACGCGCGGCCGTTGCTCCGCGCCGAACGCGAAGACCTTCCTGCGTCCCGCGGCCCGTGCCGCATCGGCCGCGCGCCGCATGGCGCGCTCGACGCCCGCAGGCGACAGGTCGTCGGTGCCCGCGTAGGCAATCTGCCCNNGCGTGATAGCGCAGTCCGGCCCAATCGGCCATCCCTCGCACTTGCGCGAGCGCGCGCTGCGGATCGAAATCTGCGGTCGCGGGGGCGTAACGAAGCGATGTCATCGGAGGCCAGCGGTCCCGGGGTTGTGGAAAGTGCGGGAGTCTAGGCACTTCCCGCGAGGCGCGCAAAGGCGCGCCGCGGTCGCCGGCCGGCGCGCGGGCGCCGGAAGCCTGCGGCTCAGTGCGTGTGAACCGTGCGCCCGTCGGCGTCCAGCACCTTGACGCTCACCGGGATGCCCTGCCGGATGCTCTCGGTGGCGATGCAGAAGTCCTCGAACTGCTCGAGGCAGCGGTCGAAATGGCCGATGCTCGCCGCCGTATCGCTGGTCTGCAGCGTTACGTCGAGCCCCGCGATGCGGAAGCGCCCGCGCTCGTTGCGCTCGATGCGGCCGGTCACGCTCGCGCGCACCGGCCCCGGCTTCTGCTTGAACTTGGTCCCCAGGCAGAAGATCAGGCTAGCCGACAGGCAGTTGCCGACCGCCGC
>DKBI01000031.1 GCA_002451175.1 Betaproteobacteria bacterium UBA6904 | reverse complement strand
TATTACCAGGTGACGGACCCGCGCCTCGCGTCCTACGGGTCGTCGAACTACGTCGTCGCGATCACGCAGCTCGCGCAGACCACGCTACGCAGCGAGATCGGCAAGATGGAGCTCGACAAGACCTTCGAGTCGCGCGAGGACATCAACCGCCAGATCGTGGCCTCGCTCGACGAAGCCGGCCGCAACTGGGGCATCAAGGTGCTGCGCTACGAGCTGAAGAGCCTGACCCCGCCGGAGTCGATCCTGCGCGCGATGCAGCAGCAGATCACCGCCGAGCGCGAAAAGCGCGCGGTGATCGCGAAATCCGAGGGCCAGCGCCAGGAGCAGATCAACATCGCCGAGGGCGAGCGCCAGTCGGCGATCCTGCAGTCCGAGGGCGAGAAGCAGGCGGCGATCAACAAGGCCCAGGGCGACGCCACCGCGCTGCGGCTGATCGCCGAGGCGAACGCGGCGGCCGTGCGCGCCGTCGGCGAGGCGATCTCGGACAAGGGCGGCATGGAGGCGGCGAACCTGAAGGTGGCGACGCAGTACGTCGAGGCCTTCGCCAACCTCGCGAAGACCTCCAACACGCTCATCATTCCGGCGAACGCCTCCGACGTGGCCGGCCTGATCGCGACCGCGATGAGCGTGCTCGAGAAGACCAAGTCGGCCGGCGCGGCGAAGGCCTGAGGCGCGCCATGGCGGTCCGCGGCATGAACCACTTCACCGTCCTCACCGACGATCTCGAGGCCACGCTCGCGTTCTACGAGGCGCATCTCGGGCTCCGGCCGGGGCCGCGGCCGCCCTTCGCGTTTGCGGGCGCCTGGCTGTACGCCGAGCGCAGCGGCGAGGCGATCCTGCACGTCATCGCCGGCATCGGGCGCGAGCGCCTGACGAAAGGCGTGATCGACCACATGGCCTTCAGCGGCGAGGACCTCGCGGGCTGCGTGGCGAAACTGAAGGCGCGCGACGTGCCGCACGAGCTGCGCCGCCTGCCGGAATACGGCACCTGGCAGCTGTTCTTTCACGACCCCAACGGCGCCAAGGTCGAGATCGACTTCGACGCGCGGGAAACCGCGCCGGCGTGAATCCCGTGGGTCTGCTGCAGCGCATTCTGGGCGCGGTGCTGGGCATCGCACTGTTCGTCGCGGCGTTCGTGTTCGCGTCGGTGCTGCTGGCCGTGGTCGCGGTGCTGGCGCTGCTGGTCTGGGCCTGGCTGTGGTGGCGGACCCGCAACCTGCCGCGGCCGCCGCGCGGCGGCGTGGTGATCGAAGGCGAGTATCGCGTGGAGTCCGAGCGCCGGCCGATCGACGACCGAAGGCCCTAGCCGCGCCCGGCCGCGCTAGAGCATCGCGAGCAGCTTGCCGTCCTCGATCTTCGCCTCGAGCGCGCGCAGCGGCGTGTCGCCCTTGGCCACGCAGGCGCCGGAGCGCGCGTCGAAGGTCCAGCCGTGCTTGGGGCAGATGAGTTTGCCGCCCTTGAGCGCTTCGAGCGGAATGTGGGTGCCCTGGTGCGGGCAGCGCGCGTCGTAGACGCGGCAGCCCTCCGCATCACGATAGACGAACACCGCGCGGCCGCCGCGCTCGACCTTGTGCAGCTTTCCCTTCGGAATGCTCTTCAGCAGGCCCAGGTCGCGCCATTCGCGCGCGCCCATGCGCGCGAGATCGAATTCCGGCAGCTTCATCGCCAGCAGCACGTCCGCGGCCCAGACGATCTTGGCGAGCCCGAGCGCCGGGAACGCCATCAGCAGGGCGTCGAGGATCTCCGTGCCGCTGCATCCCGCGCCGATGGCGCGCTTGACGTACTGATGCAGGCCGCGCTCGGTCTGCGCGTGCACCTTGGTGATCACCGAGATCAGCGCGCGCGTCTTGGGGTCGAGATGCCTGCCTGCCTCCTTGAGGAAGGCGAAATAGTGGCCCANNCACGATCCCGAGCAGGCCGAGGCCGGCGAGATCGGTGTAGATGCCCGGCTTGATGAGGCACATGGCGGACACGAAGAGCAGCCCTCGCTGCCACATCGACGCATAGCCCAGCAGCCAGCCGAACAGGCTGCCCGCCAGCGCAATGACGCCGATCGACGCCGAGATCACGGCCCACAGCACGTAGGGGCCGTCACTCCACCAGTCCTTGACGATGAGCAGCAGCATGGGTTCATACACGAACATGAAGGGCACGATGTAGNNGGCGGCGTGATCGCCGAGAGGATGGCGAAATAGAACGCGAACATGTGCGCCGCCGGCGTCACGGCGCCGAGCTTGATCACGGCGGGCACCAGCAGCGCCACCATGACGATGTACGCCGGCGTCGTCGGCATGCCCATGCCGAGAACGATGCCGGCGATCGCCGTCAGGATGAGCGCGAGGATGAGGGAGTTCTGCGCCAGCGCGACCACGACCTGGGTAAACGTGATTCCCAGTCCGGTGATCGTGACGCAGCCGATGACGATCCCGGCGCAGGCGCAGGCCATGGCGACCGCCAGCGTGTTGCGCGCGCCTTCCTCGAGCGCCTCCAGCACGGTGCGCCACGTGATGCCCTGTCGCGT
>DKBI01000013.1 GCA_002451175.1 Betaproteobacteria bacterium UBA6904 | reverse complement strand
GGCGCCCTCGGCCGATCCGTCTTCCGCCTCGTCGCGCTCGAGGGCCGGGTTCTCGGCCAGCAGGCGCTCGATCTCCTGGTTCAGCTCCACCGTCGACAGCTGCAGCAGGCGGATCGCTTGCTGCAGTTGCGGCGTCAGCGTCAGCTGTTGCGAGAGCCGGAACTGCAGGGAGGGTTTCATGCGCGGCTACATGCGGAAGTTCTCGCCGAGATAGACGCGGCGGACGTTCTCATTGTAAATGATGTCGTCCGGGCGCCCGGAGGCGAGCACCGCGCCCTCGTTGATGATGTACGCGCGGTCGCAGATGCCGAGCGTCTCGCGCACGTTGTGGTCGGTGATCAGCACGCCGATGCCGCGCTCGCGCAGGAAGCGGATGATGCGCTGGATGTCGAGCACGGCGATCGGGTCGACGCCGGCGAACGGCTCGTCGAGCAGAATGAACAGCGGCCGCGTGCCGAGCGCGCGCGCGATCTCCAGGCGGCGGCGCTCGCCGCCGGAGAGCGAGTGCGCCGGATGGCGGCGCAGGTGCACGATGTTGAGTTCGGTGAGCAGTTCGGTGACGCGCTCGCCGATCGCCTCGCGCGGCAGGCCCTGCAGCTCGAGGATGGCCTGCACGTTCTCTTCCACCGTGAGCTTGCGGAACACCGAATTTTCCTGCGGCAGGTACGAGATGCCGAGGCGCGCGCGCCGGTGGATCGGCAGGCGCGTCAGGTCCTGCCCGTCGAGGCGGATCGTGCCGGCGTCCGCCGGCACCAGACCGACGATCATGTAGAAACAGGTGGTCTTGCCGGCGCCGTTCGGTCCGAGCAGACCCACGACTTCCCCGGTGGAGACGTCGAGGGAGGCGCCCTGCACCACCGTGCGCGCCTTGTAGCGCTTGCGCAGATCCTCCGCCTGCAGGATGCTCATCGCGCCGGCGGGCGCTCGGCCGGCGCGCCGGAGGGGGGCGCGGGCGGCGTCTTCGGCTGAATCACGGCGCGCACCCGGCCCTCGGGCGCGCTGCCGTCCTTCGCCGCCGCGGCGGTGTACACCTCGGTGCGCTGGTCGAGGGCAATGTATTCGCCGCGCACTTCGTCCTGGTCGCGCACGACGCGCGCCTTGTCGAACAGCTCCACCTTCTGGCGGCGATCGTCGATCTCGACGCGCAGCGCCTCGGCCTCCGCCCAGACGCCGGGCTGATTGCCGCGCGCATCGGTGCGCTGGCGGAAGCGCACCGGGTTGCCGGTGGCCGTCGCGCTCTGGTAGCCCTCGGCGTCCTGGCGCACCAGAACGCGGTCCGCGCGCAGGCTGATCGTGCCCTTGGTCAGCACGACGTTGCCCTCGAAGATCGTGACGCGCTTGGCGTCGTCGGCGCTGAGGCGGTCGGCCTCGATCTGCGTCGGTTTGTCGCGATCGGCCTGCTCGGCGAGCCCCGGCAGCGCGAGCAGCGCGAGGCCGATGGCCGCCGCGAGACGCGGCAACGAGGTGCCGCTCACCGCGCGCTCCGCGCCTGCGGCCTGGCGGCGAACTGCCCGCGCACGCGCGCGCGCAGGAACAGCTGCCCGGTATCGTTGTGGAATTCCATGCCGCGCGCGGAGAAGCTCCGGCCGGGCGCCGACACGGTCACGTCGCGATCGGTGCGCACGAGCGATTGCGCCGTCACGAAGTGCAGGAAGCTCGTGTGGATGCGCGTCTCGCCGAGCCCGCCGGGCGCCTCGCGCTGCAGCAGGACGTTGTCATACAGAAACACTTCCTCTCCACTCTGCGATAGGGCGCCGCGGTCGGCGCTGACCGCCAGGCGCGGCGCAGCGGGTTTCGTCTGCACGACTCTCGGCGCGTACAGCTCGGTCGAGTCGTCGTCGGGGTAATGTACCATTTTCGCGGCGGCGAGCGAGGCGACGAGCGCGCCGGCCGCGTCGAATTTCTGCAGCGTGAAACGCTCGACCTGGAAATCGGGGTCGTGCCGGCGCAGCGCGGGGTGGCGCTCCTCGATCCGCAGCGTGCGCTCGAGCCAGAAGCTGAGCAGCGCGAGCGCCAGCACCAGCAGCAGCGGAAACAGCCGCGTCGCCGAGAGCTTCATCGCAGGTAGGGTTGCACGGCCGCGGCGAACCGGCCTTGCGCGCGCAGGAGGAATTCGCACGTTTCGCGCACCGCGCCGGCGCCGGCCGCGGCGCGCGGGACGAAATGCGCGTGGCGCCGCACGAGCGCGGGCGCGCTGCGCGGCGCGCAAGCGAAACCGCAGCGGCGCAGCACCGGCAAGTCGACCAGTTCATCGCCCATGTAGCCGGCGGCGGGCGGCTCGAGGCCGAGCCGGGCGAGGAGCGCGTCGAAGGCCTTGCCCTTGTCGGCGANNTCGGTCAGCACGCCGTCCACGTCGAACAGCATCAGCCGCACGCGCCGTGCGCGCCGGGCCGCGGCGCTGCGCGCGCCCTCAGAGGACTTTCGCGCGGAAGAGGTCATGCATGTTCAGCGCGCCGAGCAGCGTGCCGGCCGCGTCGACGACGAGCAGGTGATTGATGCGATGCCGCTCCATCAGCTGCACCGCTTCGGCCGCGAGCGCCTCGGGCCGGATGCAGCGCGGATTCGTCGTCATCACCGCGTCGACGCGCAGCGCGCGCGCCCGGGCGATGCGATCGAGATGGCGCCGCAGGTCGCCGTCGGTGAAGATGCCCTGCACGCGCCGCCGGGCGTCGATCACCGCGACCATGCCCATGCCGCCCTCGGTCATGCGGCGCAGCGCGGTCTTCAGCGCCGTGCCGCTGCGCACCGCGGGCACGGTGCGGCTGCCCCGCATGACGTCCGCGGCGTGCTTGAGCGCCTCCCGGTGGAGCGGGCCGCGCGGGTGCGAGCGCGCAAAGTCGGCCTTCGAGAAGCCCCGGGCGTCGAGCAGCGCGACGGCGAGGGCGTCGCCGAGCGCGAGCGCGGCGGTCGTGCTCGCGGTGGGCGCGAGATTCAGCGGGCAGGCTTCGCGCGCCACGGTGGCGTCGAGCGTCACGTCGGCTTCGCGCGCCAGCGCGGAATCGGGCCGCCCGGTCAGCGCGATGAGCTTGGCGCCCTCGCGCTTGATGAGCGGCACGATGCGCAGCAGCTCCTCGCTTTCGCCCGAGTGGGAGATGCCGATGAAGACGTCCTGCCGGCGGACCATGCCGAGGTCGCCGTGGCTCGCCTCCGCGGGATGCACGAAGTACGCCGGGGTGCCGGTGCTGGCCAGGGTGGAGGCGATCTTGCGGGCGATGTGCCCCGACTTGCCCATGCCGCTGACGATGACGCGGCCGTGGCCCTCGTCCACGCACTGCCGGACGAGGTCGAGCGCGGCGAGGAAGCGCGCGTCGAGCCGGCCGGCGAGCGCGCGCACCGCCTCGGCCTCGATTTCGAGCACGTTGCGCGCGAGCTCGAGCGCATTGCGCGATGCGCGCGGCGCATTCATTGTTCGGCGCAACGCGCAACGCTTATCATAGGGTCGCAGTATAGCTCAGGGGTATTTCCCTCCTCGATGGAAGACGTGGCGTTGTCCCTGCAACCGGTGATGGTGCTGCTCGCGAGCGCGGTGCTGGTGGTGATCGCCTGTCGCCGGCTGCATCTGCCGCCCATGGTCGGCTACCTCGCGACCGGGCTGGTGCTCGGCCCGCACGCGCTGGGGCTCGTGCCCCTCACCGGCTCGACCCGGCACCTGGCGGAGTTCGGCATCGTCTTTCTCATGTTTTCGGTGGGCCTGGAGTTCAGCCTGCCCAAGCTGCGCATCATGCGGCGCGCCGTGTTCGGCCTCGGGCTCGCCCAGGTCAGCGTGACGATCGCGCTCGCCGTGACCGGCGCGTGGCTGCTGGGCGGCGGCTGGCAGACCGGCCTCGCGCTGGGCGGCGCGGCGGCGATGTCCTCCACGGCGCTGGTTTCGCGGCTGCTCGCGGAGCGGCTCGAGCTCGACACGCCGCACGGCCGCGACATCATCGGCGTGCTGCTCTTCCAGGATCTCGCGGTGGTGCCGCTGCTCATCCTGCTGCCGGCGCTCGGCGGCGCGCCCGAGGACATCGGCCTCTCGGTCGTTGCCGCGCTCGGCAAGGCGGCGGTCGCGCTGACGGTGCTGCTGGTGGTCGGGCCGCGCCTGATGCGCGTCTGGTTCGGCGTCGTGGCGCACGCGCGCTCGACCGAACTGTTCGTGCTGAACGTCCTGTTCATCACCCTCGGCCTCGCCTACGCGTCCGAGGCGGCGGGCCTGTCGCTCGCGCTCGGCGCGTTTCTCGCCGGCATGCTGATCTCGGAGACGGAGTACCGCTACCAGGTCGACGAGGACATCAAGCCGTTTCGCGACGTGCTGCTCGGGCTGTTCTTCGTCACCGTCGGCATGCTGCTCAATCCGCGCGAAGTGCTGCAGCAGCTCGGCCTGGTGCTGTTGTTCCTCGCGCTCCTCCTCGGGGGCAAGCTCGCGCTCATCGGCTGGCTTGCGCGCGCGTTCGGCGCGGCGCCCGGCACCGCGCTGCGCGTAGGCCTCGCCCTCGCGCAGGGCGGCGAGTTCGGCTTCGTGCTGCTTGCGCTCGCCGGCGAGCAGAACATTGCCCCGGCGCCGCTGCTGCAGGCGCTCCTCGGGGCGATGGTGCTGTCGATGCTGATCGCGCCGCTGGTGATCGCCGCCAGCGACCGGCTCGTGCTGCGCTTCACGCGCTCGGAGTGGCTGATGCGCTCGCTCGAGCTGCACCGCGTGGCGGTGCAATCGCTGGGCACCGAGCGGCACGTGATCATTCTCGGCTACGGCCGCAACGGACAGCACCTCGCGCGCCTGCTCGAGGCGGAGGGCGTGCGCTACGTCGCGCTCGATCTCGATCCCGAGCGCGTGCGCGAGGCCACCTTGGCCGGCGACACCGTGGTGTTCGCGGACAGCGCGCGGCGCGAGGCGCTGATTGCCGCCGGGATTGCCCGGGCAGCGGCGGTCGTCGTCACCTTCGCCGACTCGGTCGCGGCCGTTCGCGTGCTCGCGCACATCCATGCGCTCAACCCTTCCGTGCCGGCGATCGTGCGGGCCCGGGAGGAGTCGGACGTCGCGCGGCTGACTGCGGCGGGCGCCTCGGAGGTCGTGCCGGAAGCGCTCGAGTCGGGCCTCATGCTGGCGTCGCACACCCTGGTCTGGGTGGGCGTGCCGCTGTCGCGAGTCGTGCGCCGCGTGCGCGCGGTGCGCGATGCACACTACAGCCTGCTGCAGGGGCTGTTCCACGGCGCGAGCGACGAACCCGACACGGCAGAGGCGGCGCAGCCGCGGTTGCACGCGGTGACGCTCGCCGGCGGGGCCCACGCCATCGGCAAGACATTGGACGAGCTCGGCCTCGAGGATGCCGGGGTGCAGCTCAAGACGGTGCGCCGGCCGCGGGCCGGGGGCCGGCTCGCGCCCGACGAGGTGGGCATCCTCGAGCAGGGCGACATCGTCGTGCTGCTCGGCGTCCCCGAGCTGCTCGCCGCGGCGGAAATCCGGCTGCTGCAGGGCTAGCCGGGGGTTGGTATAATCCGCCCCGCTGAGGAGCGTTGCGACCCCCGCCTGCGGGGGCCAGGCTCAGCGAAATGAACGGCGCTCGCACTGGACACGGTGCGGGCGCTTCGTTTTTCCGGCCCCGCCGTCATGATCTTTTGCGCTGAACAGGAGCCGTGACATGAACGCACCCAACCCGAAATTCACCGACTACCGCGTCGCCGACCTGTCGCTCGCCGACTGGGGACGCAAGGA
>DKBI01000349.1 GCA_002451175.1 Betaproteobacteria bacterium UBA6904 | reverse complement strand
CGGCGACACCTCGATCGACGTCGCGACGGTGGCGCGCCGTCTGGGCCACATCGAGCATCCGAAGGCCGCGGAGCGGCCCGAGCAGGTGATCGGCGGGCACCTCGCGCAGGACGTGGCGGAGATTTCCGCACGGCAGGGCGCGGAGGTCACGCTCACCTCCGTGTTCACCGTGGACAAGATGCAGGCGAACAAGCACGAGATCGAGCACGCGCTCGCGGAGGGCATCGCGATCCGCGACGGCTGGGCGCCGGTCGAGGTGATGCGCGGGCCGGACGGCCGCGCGACCGGACTGAAGATCGCGCGCTGCCAGGCGAAATTCGTCGGCCCCAAGCTCGAGATCAAGGTGGACGAAGCGACCGCCGAGGTGGTCGAGGCGGATCTCATCGTGTCGGCCATCGGGCAGGCGGTGGACTTCTCGGGCCTGGAGCGCTTCGACAACGGCCGCGGATTGATCAGCGCGGACAAGAATTACCAGGTTACCGGGCAGCCCGGGGTGTTCGCGGGCGGCGACGTGCTGCGGCCGCATCTGCTGACGACCGCGATCGGGCAGGGTTGGATCGCCGCCGAGGGCATCGACCGCCATCTGCGCGGCGAGGGGCTCGAGAAGCGCCCGAAAATCGACGTGCATTCCTTCGACCTCGTGCGCAAGATGCTGGAGAAGGGCCTCAAGGTCGAGGAAGCACCGCGCGAGCCGGTGCTCGGCACCTCGGGCGCCAGTTTCGCGGTCCACAACTACGACGACCGGTCGGCGCGCTACGTGATCCCGCACAAGGACCTCTTCCTCGGGCATTTCCAGTACACGGCGCGCCAGGTGCGCAAAGTGACGCAGCTCACCGCGGAGCAGGCGCTCGGCAATTTCGAGGAGCGGCTCGACGCGCTGGCGGAGAAGGGCGCCGTCGCGGAGGCCAAGCGCTGCATGAGCTGCGGCCTGTGCTTCGAGTGCGACAACTGCGTCGTCTATTGCCCGCAGACCGCGGTGTTCCGCGTGAAGAAGGACAAGGCGACGATGGGCCGCTACGTGGACACCGATTACACCAAGTGCATCGGCTGTCACATCTGCGCCGATGTCTGTCCGACGGGCTACATCCAGATGGGGATGGGGGAGTAGGGCGGTTCCTGTGAAGCGTGTCGCGACCTTGTTGGCGATTGCCGCGGCGCTCGCGGCGGGTCTCGCGTTCGCGGCCGGCCGGACCACCAAGCCGGTCGTCATCATCGACAAACCGGGCGTCTGCGTCGAGGCGACGGACGTGATGCGGCGCGACCACATGAAGTTCCTGCTCCATCAGCGCGATCGCACGATGCGCGAGGGAATCCGCACCAAACCGCACAGCCTGGCCGGATGCGTGGATTGCCACGCGAGCACGAAGACGGGCAGCGTGCTGGGCGCACAGGGGTTCTGCGAGAGCTGCCATACGTATGCCGGCGTGCACCTGGACTGCTGGGACTGCCACACGCCCAAGGCGCGTGCGCAGGCNNGTCGGAGCGGCGCGATGAGCCTCGCCACGCGCAGGGGATTTCTAGGCACGGCCGCGGCGGCGCTGGCCGGCGTTGCGCTTGCGCCGGGGATCCGGCTCATCGAGCTGGCCGGCGCGCGCGCGCCGGGTGAGGCCGTCACGTCGAAGGTGCGCTGGGGCATGCTCATCGACACCCATCTCTGCGCGACCGGCTGCTCGGATTGCGTCACCGCGTGTAACACCGAGAACGGCCTGAAGGACACGGGTCGACCGCGCATCGATGCGCAATGGATCCGCAAGGTCGATCTCAAGGATTTGAAGAGCGGCCGGCAGCACTCCGCGCCCGTCATGTGCCAGCACTGCGCCGAGCCGCCCTGCGTCGACGTGTGCCCCACCGGCGCCTCGTTCAAGCGCGCGGACGGCATCGTGCTGGTCGACCGGCACACCTGCATCGGCTGCCGATACTGCGTCATGGCCTGTCCCTACAAGGCGCGCTCGTTCGTGCACGAGAACCTCACGGACCAGAGAGCCGAAGTGCCGCGCGGCAAGGGCTGCGTCGAGGGCTGCACGCTGTGCGTGCACCGGATCGACCGCGGCGACGGGACCACGGCGTGTGCCGAGGCCTGCGCCAAGGCGGGGCACGGCGCCATTCTCTTCGGCGATTTGAACGACCCGCAAAGCGCCATCTCGAAGCGGTTGCGGGAATTGCCCAATCGCGCGCTGCGCGCCGACTTGCGCCTCGACCCGGGCGTGCGCTACGCAGGGGTCTGACGTGGCATCCATCGTTCATCGCGAACTGTCCGCCGGCGCCTGGCGCTTCTTCGGTCCGCTGCTCGCGCTCGGCGCGCTGCTCGGCGCCGGATTCGCGGCCTTCGTGTACATGGAGGTCAACGGCCATCACGTCAGCGGCATGGACAATCAGGTGGTCTGGGGGTTGCCGCACGTATTTGCGGTCTTCCTCATCGTCGCCGCGTCGGGGGCGCTCAACGTGGCCTCGGTGGCGTCGGTGTTCGGCAAGGCCGAGTACAAGCCGCTCGCGCCGCTGTCGGCCGTGGTCTCGCTCGCCGTGCTCGCCGGGGGACTGGCGATTCTCGCCGCCGACCTCGGTCGCCCGGACCGGCTGATCGTCGCGATGACGCACTTCAACTTCAAGTCGATCTTCGCGCTGAACATGTTCCTGTACAGCGGCTTCTTCGCGATCGTCGGCGTGTACCTGTGGTTCCTGTTGGAGCGGCGCATGCATGCGTACGCCGCGAAGGCCGGGCTCGCGGCGTTCCTGTGGCGCCTGATCCTCACCACCGGTACCGGATCGATCTTCGGCTTCCTCGTGGCGCGGGAGGCCTACGACTCGGCGCTGCTCGGTCCGACGTTCGTGATCTATTCCTTCGCCTACGGCACGGCGATCTTCCTGATCGTCGCGCTCGCGGCAGCGCGCTGGGACGGGCGCGCGCTCGCGCAGGAACTCACCGCGCGCCTGGGGCGGCTGCTGGCGATCTTCACCGCGGCCGCGCTGTACATGACCGTCGTGTTTCACCTGACGAAGCTCTACGTCACCCGCTACCACGGGGTCGAGTCCTTCATCCTCGCCGAGGGCGGCGTCTACCCACTCATGTTCTGGGCCGGCCAGATCCTCCTCGGCGGCGTCGTGCCGCTCGTCATCCTCTACTCGCCGCGCACCGGGGGTACGCGGCGCGGCGTTCTCGCGGCGGCCGCGCTGGTCGTGCTCGGCGGGCTCGCGCAGATGTACGTCACGATCATCGGCGCGCAGGCCTGGCCCCAGCCGCTGTTTCCCGGATGGCAGGAATCGAGCAGTTTCTTCGACGGCCAGATCCACGCCTACGCGCCGAGCGTGCCGGAATGGTTCCTCGGGCTGGGCGGCTTCGCGCTGACGGCCCTGGTCGTCGCGGTTGGCCTGAAGGTGCTGCCCCTGATTCCCGATTCATGCATCGATTCCTCGTCTCCGCCGCCCACAAGTCCTCCGGCAAGACCACGCTGAGCGTCGGCCTGGCGGCCGCGCTGGTGCGTCGCGGGCTCGGCGTCCAGGCGTTCAAGAAGGGGCCGGACTACATCGATCCGCTGTGGCTCGCGCTCGCCTCCGGGCGGCCCTGCCGGAACCTCGACTTCCATGTTTCGCCGCGCGACGAGATCGTCTCGTCGTACACACGCCACGGCGCTGCGGCGCCGGTGCGTCTGGTCGAGGGCAACAAGGGGCTGTACGACGGGTTGGATCTCGAGGGATCCAATTCCAATGCTGCGCTCGCCAAGCTGCTCCAACTCCCCGTCGTGCTCGTGCTCGATGCGCGCGGCATGACGCGCGGCGTTGCGCCTCTCATCCTCGGCTACCGGGCGTTCGACGAGGACGTGCAGTTTGCCGGCGTCATCCTCAACCGGCTCGGCGGCTCGCGCCACGAGGCGAAGCTGCGCGCCGTGATCGAGCATTACACCGACGTGCCCGTGCTCGGGGCTCTGCAGGAGAACCCGGTGCTCGGCATCTTCGAGCGCCATCTCGGACTCGTTCCGGCCAACGAGGTCGAGGCGGCCGGCGAGCGCGTGGCGGCNNGGCCGCGCGCGCGACCGGATCTGCGCATCGGCGTTGCCCGCGACCGGGCCTTCGGGTTCTATTACGCGGGCGATCTCGAGGCGCTCGAGGCGGCCGGCGCGGAACTCGTCTTTTTCGACACGCTGCGCGATACCCGGCTTCCGCCGATCGATGCCTTGTTCATCGGCGGCGGTTTTCCGGAATGCTTTGCCAGGGAACTTGCCGACAATGGTGCGTTGCGAGCTGAGATTCGCGCGCGCATCGAGTCCGGGCTGCCGGTCTATGCCGAGTGCGCGGGTTTGATGTACCTGGCGCGCACGCTCTCCTGGAAGGGCACGAGCCACCCGATGGTCGGCGCGATTCCGGCCGATGTGGTGATGCGCGATCGACCCACCGGGCGTGGCTACGTCGTTCTCGAGCAGACGCCGGCGCACCCCTGGCGCATCGGGACCGGAACGGAAGTTCGCGCCCACGAATTTCATTACTCGACGCTGGAGAATGCCGATCCGGCGCTCGACTATGCGTATCGGGTGAAGCGCGGCCACGGCATCGACGGGGCCCGGGACGGCATCGTCCTGAAGAACGTGCTCGCCTGCTACACGCACTTGCGCGCGGCGGGGGGCGCCGATTGGCCGGCGCGGTTCGCGGCGTTTGCGCGGCGCTGCGGCCGAACCTGAGCCGCGCGGTGCGCGCAGCTGTCCGCTGGCCGCACTTGACGCTCCGTCGGGGCGTGCGTAAAGTGTGAGTTAGACCGAACGGTCTAATCGGTGAGGAGGCATGGCGAACGACACGCAGCAGCAGCTTCTCGAGCTCGGCATGGGCATGCTGTTGCGCCACGGCTACCACAATCTCGGCATCGCTACGCTGCTGGAGAAGGCGCAGATTCCGAAGGGTTCCTTCTATCACCACTTCGCCTCGAAGGAGGCGTTCGGCATCGAGGTGATCGAGTTCTACATGACCCAGGTCCACGCCGGGCTCGATCAGTCGCTCGGCAACCGAAAGTTGCCGCCCCTGAAGCGGGTGCGCAGTTTCTTCGAGGCCACCGAAGAGAAGTACCGTGAAGAGGGTTATCTCGGCTGTCTGCTCGGCGGTCTGGGGCAGGAGCTTTCCGGCGTCAGCGAGGCGTTTCGCCGCAAGGTCGAGCAGTGCTTCCGGGAGATCTCGCGGCGCATCGCCGAGTGCCTGCGCGAGGCCATCGAGCGGGGCGACCTGCCGAAGAAGACCGATGCGGACCGCATGGCGGAATTGCTCGTCAATTGCTGGGAGGGCGCGGCGCTGCGCACGCGGTTGCGCCGCGATCCCGCGCCCCTGCGGGAGATGCTGGATTTCTATTTCCACTCGGCTGCGGCCTAGCCGGGTGGTGGAGGCGATCGGCGTTTTTTTTCGACGAAAATAAACCGACCGGTCTAATGGCCAGCACATTCAACCCAAGGAGGAAGGACATGAACGGCACATCGCTTTTCGATCGGCTCGGTGGTACGCCCGGCATCAGCGCGCTCGTGGAGGACATCGTCGGGCTGCACATGGAAAACCCCGTGATCCGAGCCCGTTTCCGGCCTTATCTGGAGCAGCCGGAGAAACTCGCGGCGACCAAGCGGCATCTGTGTGCCTTTCTCGAGGCCGGCAGCGGCGGCAACGCGCAATACACGGGCCGCTCGATGCAGGATGCGCATCGCGGCATGAACATCAACGAAACTGAATACATGGCGGCGCTCGACGACATCCTGCAGACGCTGCGCAAGCACGCCATCGACCAGCAGACGCAGAACGACGTCCTCGCCATCGCTTATTCGCTCAAGGGCGAGATTCTGCGCGTGTAGCGCTCGGACGTCGTCCCGCAATGCGCCTGGCTGCCCTCGGGCAGCCGGGCCTGCGCGCCACAGGAATCGCCCGCGCAGAGTCACCACGGGGGACCCGGCGGTCGCTGCCGCACGCACGGGAGTTCCCCTGTGCTGCGAACTCGTGGTTGCCAGACCCTAGCCCTGACGTGGAAAATCCCGCCCGCCGCATTCAGGGAAGGTGAAATTCGCATCATGAAAGTCACGCTGCTCGCATTGCTTGTTGGCATCCTGTGCGTGGGGTACGCCGGCGTGTCGCCGGCCGATGGAAAAGCGGCGGGGACCGCCGGTGCCGCGGCGCCAGCGGTCGTTTCGACCGTTCCGGGCATGCCCCCGGTGCTCCGGCCGGACAATCTCTACAGCGAGACCGCCGCCGGCAAGGTCCGGCCCGACGTTGCGAAGGCGCTGCCGCGCGTGTACGTGCCCAATCGCCGTTCGCACGATGTCACGGTCATCGATCCGGCGACCCTCAAGGTCGTCGACCGCTTCAA
The DNA here is from genome assembly GCA_002451175.1 of Betaproteobacteria bacterium UBA6904. GTDB lineage: Bacteria > Pseudomonadota > Gammaproteobacteria > Burkholderiales > SG8-39 > 2-02-FULL-66-14. The sequence goes on along the minus strand of DKBI01000349.1, from coordinate 873 downwards.
GGTGGGCGTCCATCCGCAGCACGTGGTGCCTTCCTGGGACCTGAAGACGCTGTGGGTGGCGAACAATGCGGAGAAGCGCTTCGACGGCACGCTCACGCCGATCGATCCGATGACCGGCAAGCCGGGCAAGTCGGTGGACGTGGACAACCCCTACAACATGTACTTCTCGCCGGACGGGCGCTCGGCCATCGTGGTGGCCGAGGCGCGCAAGAGCCTCGATTTTCGCGATCCGCAGACCATGGCGCTGCAAAGCTCCCTGCCGGTGCCTGCGTGCGCCGGCATCAATCACGGCGATTTCTCGATCGACGGCCGCTTCGCGGTCTTCACCTGCGAGTTCGAGAAGGGCACGCTGGCGAAGATCGATTTCGTGGAGCGCCGGGTGGCGGGCTATCTCAAGCTGTCGAAACACGGCATGCCCCAGGACATTCGCATCGCGCCCGACGGCAAGGTGTTCTACGTCGCCGACATGCACTCGGGCGGCGTTTTCGTGATCGACGCCGACCGGTTCGTCGAGCTGCAGTTCATCGAGACCGGCACGGGGGCGCACGGCCTCTACCCCAGTCGCGACGCGACCAGGCTCTACGTCGCGAACCGGGGGTCGCGCAAGGTCTACGGGGCGCCGCGCGGGAAGGGGAGCGTCTCGGTCATCGACTTCGCCACGCGCCGCGTCGTCGCGACCTGGCCCATCCCGGGCGGCGGCAGCCCCGACATGGGCAACGTGAGCGCGGATGGGCGGACCCTATGGCTTTCCGGCCGCTTCGACGACGTGGTCTACGCGATCGACACGGCGAGCGGCGCAGTCACCAAGATCCGGGTCGGCAGCGAGCCCCATGGCCTGACCGTGTGGCCGCAGCCCGGGCGCTATTCGCTCGG
>DKBI01000001.1 GCA_002451175.1 Betaproteobacteria bacterium UBA6904 | reverse complement strand
CCCCCATGACCCTCAAGGACCAGACAGCAGTCATCACCGGCGCGGCCTCCGGCATCGGGCGCGCCACCGCCGAACTCTTCGCCAGCCAGGGCGCGCACGTGCTGGTGGGCGACATCAACGTGGAGCTGGGCCAGGAGACCGCGGCGGCCATCCGCAAGGCGGGCGGCGGCGCGGACTTCATCCGGCTCGACGTCACCGACCCCGCCTCGATCGCGGCGTTCCGCGAGAAGGCGGTGACGCTGCGCGGCCATGTCGACATCGTCGCCAACGTCGCCGGCTGGGGCCGCACCGAGCCCTTCGTGCAGAACACGCCCGAATTCTGGCGCAAGGTGGTGGACCTCAACCTGATGGGGCCGATCGCCGTGACGCGCGCGTTCGTCGAGCCGATGATCGCCAAGGGCGCGGGCAAGATCGTCATCGTCTCGAGCGACGCGGGACGCGTCGGCAGCCTCGGCGAGACCGTGTACGCCGCCGCGAAGGGCGGCGCGATCGCCTTCACCAAGTCGCTCGCGCGCGAGGTCGCGCGCTACAGCATCAGCGTCAACTGCGTCTGCCCGGGGCCTACGGACACGCCGCTCATGGCCGCGGTGCCCGACAAGATCAAGGAAGCGTTCGCGCGCGTCACGCCGATGCGGCGCCTCGCCAAGCCCGAAGAGGTGGCGAACGCGATTCTCTATTTCGCCAGCGCGCAGTCCGACTTCGTCACCGGCCAGGTGCTGTCGGTGTCCGGCGGGCTGACGATGGCCGGCTGATCGACTCCCCTCCAACAGGAAGAACAGGACACGCCATGTACAAGCTCAAGGCCGCGGAATGGAAACCGCAGCATTTCGGCTGGGATGTGAAGGACCGGGTGGCCACGGTGACGCTGAACCGCCCCGAGCGGAAAAACCCGCTCACCTTCGAGAGCTACGCCGAGCTGCGCGACACGTTTCACCAGCTTCAGTACGCCGAGGACGTGCGCGCAGTCGTCTTCACCGGCGAAGGGGGCAATTTCTCCTCCGGCGGCGACGTGCACGACATCATCGGCCCGCTGGTGAAGATGGAGATGCCCGAGCTGCTCTACTTCACGCGCATGACGGGCAACCTCATCAAGGAAATGCGCAACTGCCCGCAGCCCATCATCGCCGCGGTGGATGGCATCTCCGCGGGGGCTGGCGCCATCATCCCGATGGCCTGCGACCTGCGCTACGGCACGCCCGAGTGCAAGACGATGTTCCTCTTCGTCATGGTGGGCCTGGCGGGCTGCGACATGGGCGCCTGCGCGATCCTGCCGCGCATCATCGGCCAGGGCCGCGCCTCGGAGCTGCTCTACACCGGTCGCGCGATGACGGCCCAGGAAGGTCTGGCCTGGGGCTACTTCAACGAAGTGCTGCCGAAGGACCGGGTGGTTGCGCGCGCGCAGGAGATGGCGCTCTCGCTCGCCAACGGCCCCGCGTTCGGCCACGCGATGACGAAGAAGTGCCTGCACCAGGAGTGGAGCATGACGATCGAGCAGGCGCTGGAGACCGAGGCCGAGGCGCAGGCCATCTGCATGCAGACCAAGGACTTCGAGCGCGCCTACGTCGCCTTTGCGTCCAAGCCCCGGCAGACGCCGAAGTTCCAGGGCGACTGAAGCACGCGTGCCGGATCGGAGCTTTCTCGACTGGCCGTTCTTCGAGCCGCGCCACAAGGCCCTCGCGGCGCGGCTCGACGCCTTTGCCGCGAGCGGGCTGGCCGGGCTCGGACACGGCGCGACGGACGACGCCAGTCTCGACGCGGCCTGCCGCGAGATCGTGCGCCGCCTGGGAAGCGCCGGGTTTCTGGACGCGGGCTGCGTGCCCGAGCCCGACGGTGCGTTCGACGTGCGCACGCTCGCGCTGTCCCGCGAGACGTTGGCGCGGCACGAAGGCCTGTTCGACTTCTGCTTTGCGATGCAGGGGCTCGGCACCGGCCCGATCTCGCTCTTCGGCAGCGCCGCGCAGCGGCAGCACTACCTGCCGCCGGTGCAGCGGGGCGAGCGCATCGCCGCCTTCGCGCTGTCCGAGCCGCAGGCGGGCAGCGACGTGAGCGCGCTGGCGACCACGGCGCGGCGCGACGGCGACGCCTGGGTGCTCGACGGCACGAAGACCTGGATCTCCAATGGCGGCCTCGCCGACCATTACGTCGTCTTCGCGAGGAGCGAAGCAACCCCGGGCGCGCGCGGACTGTCGGCCTTCATCGTCGACGCGCGAACGCCAGGGCTCGAGATCGCTGCGCGCATTCCGCTGATTGCGCCGCATCCGCTCGCCACGCTGGTGTTCCGCGACTGCCGGGTGCCCGGATCCGCGCTCATCGGCCAGCCGGGCGAGGGCTTCAAGATCGCCATGGCGACCCTCGACGTGTTCCGCACCACCGTCGGCGCGGCGGCGCTCGGCTTTGCGCGGCGCGCGCTGGATGAGGCCGCGAAGCGCGCGCGCGAGCGCGAGGTCTTCGGCAAGCCGCTCGCCGAGCACCAGCTCACGCAGGCACGCATCGCGGAAATGGCGCTGCAGGTGGACGCGGCCGCGCTGCTCGTCTACCGCGCCGCGTGGGTGAAGGACGTGCAGCGCCGCCGGGTCACCCGCGAGGCCGCCATGGCGAAGCTCTACGCCACGGAGGCGGCGCAGAGCGTGATCGACTCCGCGGTGCAGCTCTTCGGCGGCATGGGCGTCGTCTCCGGCATGCCCGTCGAGTCGCTCTACCGGGAGATCCGCGCGCTGCGCATCTACGAAGGCACGAGCGAAATCCAGAAGCTCGTCATCGGCGGCGCCGTGCTGGGAGAGCGCGCCTGAAGTCGCACGCGACGGTCGAGGCGCAGGTCGCCGATCCGCGCCTGGTGGAGTCACGCCGCGCCGAAATCGTGCGCGCGGCGGTGAAGCTCTTTTCGGAGCAGGGCTACTACAACACGACCATCCAGAGCATCGCGCGCGAGGCCGGCATCAGCGTCGGGCTCGTCTACCAGTATTTCCGCGAAAAGGACGACCTGCTGTTCCTGTCGCTGAAGGACGTTCTCGAGACCTACGAGCGCGAGATCCCGCTCGCGCTCGAGGGCGTGACGCAGCCGCTCGAGCGCCTGCGCCTCGCGATCCGCACCTACTGCCGCATCGTCGACCGCCTGCGCGAGGCGACGGTCCTCACCTACCGCTCGGCGAAGTCCTTGCGGGCGGAACGCCGCCGCTACATCAAGGAGGGCGAGACGCGCACCAACCGGCTGCTCGAGGCGTGCGTGCGCGACTGCGTGGACCAGGGCTATCTGCGGCCCGTGAACACATCGCTGCTCGTCTATCAGTACGTGCTGTTCGCGCACGCCTGGGCGCTGAAGAGCTGGGCGTTCCGCAGCCGCTACTCGCTCGAGAGCTACGTGCGCGAAGGACTCCAGCTGCTCGTGGACCCGTTCCTCACGCCCAAGGGCCGCCGGGGGCGCCGGTGATCCGGCTCGAATTCGACGGCGCGATCGCCACGGCAACGCTGGCGCGCGCGCCCGTCAACGCCATCGACGAGGCGTGGATCGCGCGGCTGCACGAGGTCCTCCAGCAGGCCGAGCAGGCGGCCGCCGTCTCGGTGCTGCTCGTGCGCTCGGGCGAGCGCACCTTCAGCGCCGGCGCGGATCTCGAGCTGATGCGCTCGCGCTTCGAGACGGCGCCCGGCCGCGCCAAGATGATCGCATTTGTGCGCGAGATGCAGCGCGCCTACGCGCACCTGGAGAAATCCCGCCTCGTGTCGATTGCGGAGATCGGCGGCGCGGCGATGGGCGGCGGGATGGAGCTCGCACTGGCCTGCGACCTGCGCATGGCGGCGAACGAAGCGAAGCTCGGACTGCCGGAAGCGCGCCTCGGCCTGCTCCCCGGCGCCGGCGGCACCCAGCGCCTGACGTTGCTTTGCGGTGAGCCGGTCGCCAAGCGCCTGATCCTCGGCGCCGAGGTGCTCGACGGCGCACGAGCGGCGGCGCTGGGTGTCGTGCACTGGTCGGTGCCGCGCGACGTGCTTGCGGCAAAGGCGCGCGAGCTGGCCGAGCGCGTGGCGGCGCTGCCCTCCGCTGCGCTCGCCGCCTGCAAACGCTGCATCAGCGCCGCGGGAAAGCCCGATCACGACGGCTACGGCATGGAACTCGCAGCGACCGAAGACCTGCTCGCCAGCGAGCGGACGCAGGCGCTGGTGCGCGCCTTCCTCCAGGGCCGGCGCTGATCGCGCGGCGGTTCAGCCGCAGACCTGTACGATCGATCCGTTGTGCCGCGTGTGGTGCAACGGGCAGGTTGCGATGCGGTCGTTGAGCGGGGGCCACGGCGGCGGCACCGCGGCCGGCGTGGGAACGCGCCAATCCGCGCGAAACGCGCGATCGCCGGACACCGCGTTCTCCGCTTCCAGGTACTGCGCCGCATCGTCGCAGTCTGCGATGCCGTTGGCGTTCAGGTCCGTCGCGCACGCTCGCGACTGGAACGGAAGTGCCTGGCCCATCAGCGTCAGGACGAGCCGCTTGTCGCCGGCGGCACCGGTGGACGACGGCAGGCCATGGACTGCGATGCAGCCCGGATCACCGGGCAACGCGCAGGCCGCCGGCGCGCCAAGCACGGCCGCAGGGGCCACCGCGTAATGGACGTGCCGGTACCACTGGTTGTTGAGGAACCAGGCGAGACGCGTGTCCTGAAGCAGACGCGCATCGGGAAGGTGCGGCACGCTCACCACGACCACCTCGCCGGCACCCAGCGGGCCCGGCCAGGCGACGTCGAGCGTCGCGCTGCCCCGACCTGACGCGGCCGACAGCGACAAGACGAGCGTCGCGCTGCCACCGTGCGAGACGCCGGCGTCGGCTGCCGTGAGCGTCCCGCGAAAACTCCCTGCGACGTGCGCCGCCTGCGCGCTGATCCGCGCGCCCGACGGTAAGACGCTTCCGGCGGAACGAAAGCTGCACCGCAGTTCCGTCGCCAGCGCTGCGCAACCGAGGTTCTCCAGGCCGGCGGACGGCGTGGCCGCGCCGCTCCAGGCAGAGTTGCAGGCGGTCGTCGCGCGCGCGGCGATGGGCGGCAAGCCTTCCTGCGCGCCGGACTCGCCACAATACGCGCCGAGCGCCGGATTCCCGAATGGCGCCGCAAAGGGCAGGTAGGTGATGCCGTGCGTGGCGCCCCAGCTCTTGCCGGTCGCCGCAAACTCGCTCGCGTCCCACGCGGCGATCGCCGGCGCAACGGCTCGCTGCAGGCGGTCCGCCAGCGGCCCGGCGATTGCGCGCATCACCTCGGCATCGGTGATCGCGAGCACGCGGTCATTGCCCCACGGCGCGGCATCGCCGCTTCGGTAGGTGCCGCCGGCATTGCCGCACTCCAGAAATTGCGCGGGGTCGAAAGCCACGAAGGGTTTCGGGTAGCGCAGCGCGCTCTGATTGGTGCGCGCGCAGCCCGCGGGCGGCGCGACCGTCTCGAGCGACGTGTCGAGCGGCGCCCCGGGCGCGATGATCAGCGCGACCGCGGCATGCGCGGCGCCATCCAGCGCCAGTCCGCCCCGGCTGTCGAAATTGATCGGCGCAGAGCGAAATCCCGGGCCGAGCACGTACCACAAGGGTTCGCCCGAGCCATCGCGCAGCGGGTCGATGCCGAGCGTCCGCCAGGGCAGACGGCCGACGTAGGTCTGCGTATTGCCGGTGCAGGCGAGAGACGCGGCCACGCCCTCCTGCCCCGCGGGCGGTGAAAGGGGCTCCGGGCAGGGCATGCGTCCCGGCACCTGGTGGTCGGCACGGGCCGCGTAATGCGCGACGTAGGCGAGCAGTGCTTCCTTCGCCTTCGCCAGCGCGAGGGCGCTGGCTGCCTCCAGTTCGGCGCGGCTCCTCGCCGATCGCGCGAGCGTGCTGGTCGCAAGCCAGGTCATCGCCCCGGCGAGAATGGCGACCAGCACGAGGAGCGCCGCGCCGCGCTGCGCTGCGGCCTTGCTCGCCGGACCGCTCAGCGCCGGACCCGTACTGCGCCTCCGCTGACAAGATCGCGCTGCGCACCCGACGCAAGGTCCAGATCCACGCCCGCCCGGATGCCGACCCACTCGCCGCTTGGCCCGAGCGTCAGCGACGCGGCGCCGGGTGCGTCCACGCGCGCTGCGATGCGCGTAGCCGGATCGGGCTTGCCGGCGACGATGGTGCGGCCGTTGACCCAGACGGTTGCGCGGCCTCGGGCCGTTTGTACCGTGCCGTCCAGGCGGATCGACGCGGCGACCTTCTCCTCGCCGCGCGGCGATTCGCCTCGTCGCTGCGCGTCAAGTGCCAGACGCTCCGCGGGCGAAAAGAACAGGCGCTTCAGTTCCTGCGCGGGCGCAGCGACCGGCACCTGTGCCAGCGCGGCAAAGCCGATCAGCAGCGCGCGCCTCATGTGTGCCCGCCCCCGTCATGGAGGGTGACGAGGTCGAGGTCACAGCGCGCCCGAAGCCGCGCCCCGCCGGGATTCGGTGCAATGGCGGCGGGAACGCGTTCCAAGGCACAACGGCGAACCACGTAGTAGGCATTGCCGGACCGGCGCAGGCCCTCGAGGAGCCGCAACAGATCCCCCTCGTGCGCCAGACCCACGTCGAGCGTCAGCGCGCTGGCGTAGAGCGCGACGCCGCGCGGACCCTCCGCGAGGGACTGCAGCAGCCGGCGCGGCGCAATCTGGTAGCGCAGTTCGGGCAGCGCAAGCCGTGCCCGCAGCTGGGCAAGCGACTCCGTCCATTCGAGTCGCCGCTCCGGCCCGAGGATGCGCAGCTCCGCAAGCCTGCGGTACTGCGCGACGCGCGCCACCGCCTCGTCCGCGCCATGCGTGGCGCGCACCCGCCGTTCGTGCGCCCTCGCCTGTTCGCCGCGCGCCGCAGCGAGTTCCCGTCCGGCCGCCGCGACGTCCCGCCGCGCCG
>DKBI01000188.1 GCA_002451175.1 Betaproteobacteria bacterium UBA6904 | reverse complement strand
TTCGCCAGTTCCGTGATCTGGCCGTTGCCGATGCGGTTGTGATTGCGGCCGGTCAATAGCGCCGCCCGGGTGGGCGAGCACATGGCCGTGGTGTGGAAGCGGTTGTAGGCGATCCCTTCCTTGGCGATGCGTTGCAGCGTGGGGGTATGCACCTCGCCGCCGAGCGCGTCCGGCAGGCCGGGGCCGGCATCGTCGATCAGCACGATGAGAATATTCGGCGCGTCCGCGGGCAGGCGACGCGGCGTCGGCTGCGGGCTGTAGACCGATTCCGCGATCGTCCGGCCGGCCTTGCTGCCCGAGGGCGTGGGCGGAAAAGGAAGCGAATCTTGCTTGACGGCTTTTTCTTGGCTCATGGGGTCCTCAGCGTCTGGATCTGGGATTCTGTCTGTCATCCGAAAAATCCGGCAAGACGACAACTCGAACGGGCGGCAGCGCGCTCACCCGGCCTGCGCCGGCACGTGGAAGTCCGTGGCCGAAGCTATCAAATGCCCAGCGCCCGGGACATTGGACCTTGGTCCAATTACGCGCGCTCGCGTACTGGCCTAATTTGCGACGGTGCAGGATTGACCATCCATTGCCCTCAAGGGCGTGAGGCAGAGAGCAGATGAAACCTGATGATCGGGAGCTGTTCCGCAGCCGCCGCGGGACCTTTACCCGCCTGGTCGCCGCCGTCGCGACCTGTGCGACCCTGATTCTTCCCCAGTCTTCGGGCGCGCAGGCGCCCGCCGCGACGGGCGGCGCGGCGGCAACGATGCCCGCCGCGGACCTCGAGAAGCTCGTCGCGCCGATCGCACTCTATCCCGACGATCTGGTCGCGATCATCCTGCCCGCGGCGACGAACCCCGTGCAGCTGGTTCAGGCGGGCCGCTACCTCGACCGGCGCAAGTCCGATCCCAAGCTGGCGGTCGACGAGAATTGGGACGACGCGGTGAAGTCGCTGCTCAATTATCCGGACGTCGTGAAGTACATGAGCAACGATCTCGACTGGACGGTTGCCATCGGGGAGGCCGTCGTCGCGAATCAGGGCGATGTGCTCGAGGCCATTCAGGCGTTCCGCCGCAGGACGCATTCCGTCGGCAACCTGAAGACGGACGACAAGCAGGTGATCGTGGTCGAGAAGGAAGTGATCAAGATCGTGCCTGCGAACCCGCAGGTGATCTACGTGCCGCAATACAACCCGACCACGGTCATCGTGCAGGGCGGGTATGCGTCGTGGGGCTACTGGCCTTCGCCCTATCCGGTGTACTACTACCCTTACCCCCCGGGTGCGGCATTCGCCGCCGGGCTCGTGTGGGGCGCGGCCATCAGCCACGCCTGGCACGGCAACCACTACGTGGCCCATTACGGTGGCTATGGCGGCTATGCCAACATCAACATCAACCGCAACGTGAATATCAACCGCAATGTCAACGTCAATCGCCCCGGCGTGCCTGCGCAACTGCCTTCGGGGACGGTGCAATGGAAATCCAACAGGCAGCCCGGCCAGGTCAGCGGGGCTGTCGGTCGGCCCATGCCGCGCGTAGGCGATGCCCAGGCCTCGACGATGCGCACGGGTGGCGCGGCGGCGCGAGGAGACGCGCGCGCTGCGCCGACCGCCACGTCAACGGCCGCGGCAAAAGGTCGTGCGCCCGAGCCGCGCGCCGCTGCAGCGCCGAGCCAGGGCCGCGCTGCCGCCCGCGACAACGCCTTCCAAAGCTCCGGATCGGGACGCCAGGCGCAGCTTGACAGCGCGCGAGGCGCGGCAAGCCGTCAATCCCGGCCAGCGGCAGGCCAGACGCCCGCGGGCGGCGCCCGTTCCGGCGCCTCGCAGATGCCCTCAGGAGGCGCGCGTTCCAGCGCCTCGCAGATGCCATCCGGAGGCGCGCGTTCGGCCGCGCCGCAGAAACCCGCAGGCGGCGCCCGTGGTGGCGCCGGCCGCCGCTAGGAGACGACGATGACGCTTCATAGACCCTTGCACATGAGTTTCGTCACCATGATCTCCCAGCCAATGAAGGCGCTCTTGGGAGCGCTGTTCTTCGCGCTGCTACTCGCCGTGCCCCAGCTGTCCGCGGGTGCGGAACAGCAGCGATTCGCGACGCCTGACGCCGCGGTCGAGGCGCTGCTCGCGGCGCTCAAGGCCAATGACGAGGGCGCGCTGCTGACCCTGTTCGGTGACAAGTACAGGAATCTCGTCGCCTCCGGAGACGCTGCGTACGACACGGCAGTACGCGCCGAGTTTGCCGAGCACCTTGCGAGCTTTCGCGTGCTGGCGGAAAGCGGCGACGACCGCCGCATCCTGCTGGTCGGCGCGGAAGCGTGGCCCATGCCCATTCCGCTGCTCCGCGAGGGCGGCGCTTGGCGCTTCGCCACCGAGCAGGGCGTGGAAGAAGTGATCAACCGGCGCATCGGCAGGAACGAACGCAGCGCGATCCAGGTCCTGCGCGCCTATCTCGATGCGCAGCGCGAGTACGCGTCCCAGGACCGCATGGGCGACGGCGTGCTGCAGTACGCCCGAAAGCTCGCCAGCGCACCCGGCAAGTTCGACGGACTGTACTGGCCCGCGAACACCGAGCAGGGCGAACAGGCGAGCCCGTTCGGGCCGCTCGTCGCCGAAGCGTCGGCGTACCTGACCGGGCACAGGCAGGGCGATCCCTACCGTGGCTACTACTTCCGGATTCTCACGCGCCAGGGAAAGCATGCGCCCGGCGGCGCGTACAGCTACCTCATCAACGGACGCATGATCGCGGGCTTCGCGATGGTGGCGTACCCGGCGGCGTATGACGAGAGCGGCATCATGACGTTCGTCGTCAGCCACAACGGCAAGGTCTACGAAAAGGACCTCGGACCGAACACCCCGCGCATCGCGGCGAGCATGAGCAGTTTCGATCCGGGTGCCGGGTGGAAGGTCACGGCACCCTGAGCCCGCCGTTCGCGCGCGGCGCGCGCTTTGCCTGCGCGGCGTTGTAAAGGCTGAACAGCAGGTTGGTCGGCACCATCAGCAGGCTGAAAGCAATCAACGGGACCAGCACCGCGTGCCCCGGTGCGCTGGCCTGCACGACTGCCATGCACAGTGCCACGTTGCGCATGCTGGTGGCCGTTGCGAGGATCCGTCGCGAATCGCGCTCGGGGCCAGCCATGAACCAGCCGATCGCCATCGAAACCAGGATGAACAGCACCATGGCAGCCGCCTGGACCGTGCCAATCGCGCCCACCGCCAACTGCCGGATGGAACCCGTCTGTACCATGAACCCGACAAAGGCGGCGACCCCCGCCAGCGCCACGGGCTTTGCCAGCGTCGCCGCAACCCCCGGCGCGTTGGTGAGCAGGAGCATTCCGGCGACGAGCGGAGCGAGCAGGAACAGCATAAAGAAGAGCAGCGCGCCGCCATAGGGAATCACGAGCCGGACCTCGGCGGGCAGCAGCAATTTCAGAATCAGCGGCGAGACGAATACCGCAAGGACGGCGAGCAGGCACATGACGGCCACGGTGAAGGCCGCACGCCCCTTCACCTGGCTATTGAACTGGACGGCACTCAGGCCACCGGGCGTACAGGCAAGAAGCAGCAGCGCGCCGGCCACCGGCGCCTGGAGCGGCAGCAGCAAAATCAACGCGACCCCAGCGATCGGGACGAGCAGGAAATTGGCCGCCAGCGTACGAACGAGGAAGCGCCGCGAGGTCATCAACGAAGTCAGGCCCGATGCGCCGGTCTGCATGCCCAGACTCAGCATGGTCGCGACCAGAAAAGTCAGCACCAGGATGCTCGCGGTCCCGCTCAGTTCGACCATGTGTGTCCACCTTCCCGCCGGCCGGCGTCTCCCGTCTCGATCACGCTTGATCCCTGGCGCTCTCGGAGTAGAACCTGCCGTTCAGCCTAGCGACTACGGTACGGCGCACCTTGATTGAATTGCGCTGGGCGCCCGGGCTCATGCGCGCCGGGCGAACCCGGATTACGGGCCTTGGCCATTCGACTTGCCGGTACCAGACATCGCGGGTTCTCCAGTCAGCGCGCGCCGGATGGCCTCGAGCAGCAGCAGGTCGTCCATCGGCTTGCACAGGTACGCCTTGGCGCCCTGCGCGATCACGCGCGCACGGGCCTCTGGCGAATCGTGCCCGGTGATCACGACGACCGGCACGGACGCACGTTCCCGCGCAAGTCTCGCCTGGACTTCAAACCCGTTGACGTCCGGCATGTGCAGATCGAGCACGACGCAGCTCGGCACCTTGGCCTGCAACGAATCCAGGAACTCGCGGCCCGAAACGTAGGTCTCCACGCGAAACTTGGCGGAGCGCAGGAGGCGCTCGAGCGCCTTGCACACGGAACGATCGTCATCGACCACGGCGATCAGCGCAGTAGCGTCGGACATGCCAACCCTACCGTAGCCCATCGGCCGTGACTTGCGAATTGGCCTTTGGTCCAACGCATGGCGCTGGCCCATGCGCTCGGTTGGCGCGGCCCCCGGCAGAGGGTTCTGCAGGTCGACCCCGGAACGGCTCACTCTCCGGGAGACGCGGGTTCGATTCCTGCGCGCTCGGCCAGTCGCGCAAGTTCCGCCAGCGAGCGGACCTGCATCTTCCCCATCACGCGCGCGCGATGCACCTTGACGGTTTTTTCGACCGTGCCGAGCGCGGCCGCGACCTGTTTGTTGAGCTTTCCCGTCAGGATGTGCCGCATCACTTCCTGCTCCCGTGGCGTCAGCAATTTCAGCCGCCGCCGGATCTCCGCCACCTCCGCGCGAGCCTGCCGCCACTGCCGGTTGCGCTCGAAGGCGGCGTGGATCGCGGTCAGCAGTTCGGTCTCGCCCACGGGCTTGGTGAGGAAGTCCGCGGCGCCGCGCTTCATGGCGCGCACGCTGGTCGGCACGTCCCCGTAGCCGGTCAGGAAGATGATCGGCAGATCGCTGTCTGCGGTCACCAGCACGTCCTGGAGTTCCAGTCCGCTCAGTCCCGGCATGTGGATGTCCAGGACGATGCAGCCGGATCCCGCGGGATCGTAACCGTCCAGGAACGCGCGCGACGAATCGAACGCCACCGCGCGCAGGCCCGCAGCCGTCAGCAGCCGGTGCAGCGCCTTGCGCACCGAGGCATCGTCGTCCACCACGTAGGCGATTGGAGATTCCTGGCTCAAGGGCTTTCTCCTGCACGTCGCGGCAAGGGGCCACGCCGTGGCCCGCCGGGCGGGCTCATGCAACGAGCTCGCGAAACACCGGCACGGTAAAGCAGAAAGTCGCCCCGCGCGACGGATTGTTGACGGCCCAGATCATGCCCGCATGGGCATGCATGATCGTCCGGCACACCGAAAGCCCCACCCCCATCCCGTCGGCCTTGGTCGTCTGGAACGGCTCGAAAATTTTTTCGATCCGCTCCTGTGCGATCCCGGTCCCCGCATCGGCGACCCGAACCTCGACCATGCCGTCGTCCCGGGATGCGGTCGATACCCCGATCACGCGGTCTTTCGGCTCGAGATGTGCCATGGCATCGCAGGCGTTGACGATCAGGTTGAGCAGCACCTGCTGCATCTGCACGCGATCACACCTCGCCGCCGGCAAGTCGGGGGCAAGCTGGGTGCTGAGGACGACCCGTCGGTTCGTCAGGTCGCTTTGCACGAGGCGCGCCACATCGGACACGACCTCGTTGAGGTCGAGCGCCTGGTACGTGACTTCGACCTTGGTGAGCATGGCGCGCAATCGCCGGATGACTTCACCGGCGCGGCGGTCATCGTTCACGATGTCGCGGAGAATTTCGCGCACTTCGTCGAGGTCGCCCGGGCGCTCGCCCAGAAAGCGCAGCGCGGCCTGCGCGTTGCTGAGGATCGCCGCCAGGGGCTGGTTCAGCTCGTGCGCGAGCGAGCTCGACAACTCGCCGACCACGGCGACGCGCGAAAGATGCGCGAGTTCGTTGCGCTGTTCCAGCGCCTCGCGCTCGAGGCGGCGGCGATCGGTGACGTCGACGATCGTCACGAGCGCCTGATCGCCCGGCTCGCTGCCGAAAGGCGTCGCCCAGACCTCGATCGGAAATTTGCTGCCATCCCTGCGCTGCCCGAAAAGCTCGCGCCCCAACCCGATCTGGCGCTTGACGGGCCGCTCGAAGTAGCCCCGCCGATACGCCGCGGCCTGCGAGCGGAACTCCTCGGACAGGAGGTCCTCGAGCCGGAGCCCGTTGAAGTCGCCCCGGCCGTAGCCGAACGCCTTCTCCGCCGGCGCGTTCGCGAGCATCAGCTTGCCCGATCTGTCGACGATGAAAATCGCGTTCGGAAAATCTTCCACGATCTGGCGAAAACGCCTTTCGTCCCGCACCTGCTGCGTGATGTCGCGTGACATCCCCCGCAGCACCGCTGACCCGCCCGCGCCGTCGGAGGACACTTCGCCGTGCAGGGAAATCCAGCGTTCGCTGGCCCCGGAGGACTGCAGGCGGCAGGTCAACTGAAAACTGCCCGCGTCCTTCAGCGCCGCATCCATAGCCCGGGCAACCTGCTGCCGATCCTCGGAATCGATCGCGCCGAGGAGGCGCTGAAGGTCACGCGGCGCGGAATCCGTGAAACCGAACAGGGCGCGGCCCCCGTCGCTCATCCACAACTCCTTGCGGCCGGGATCCCATTCCCAGATGCCCAGATCGATGGCGTTCGCCACGAGCGCCATGCGCCGTTCGTTTTCCAGCAGCCGAGCCTTTTGCTCGAGCGTCGTTCTGGCGTGCTCCGTCGCCCGATACATCTCGGAGCCCAGCTCGTCGCTCATCGCCAGGAGAAAGACGAGGCACGAGGGCGTGATGATGTAGACCGACTCGATGAGGCCGGCCCCGATCAACGCCGAATGGCCTGCGGCAACCACGGTGCTGAGCACGATGCTTCCGCCCACCAGCATCGCGCGTCGGCGCGCCAAGGGGCGGCCCAATCGCCACGCAACGACCGAACAGTCCACGATGAAGAGGAGATAGAGCAGGTTTCGCAAGGCGCTCAATGCCCCCCAATGGCCCTCCGTTCCCCGCGCAAGGGTGACCGTGGCGCCACCGATCACCTCGACCTCGCGAAGAACCGGCATGCGGCCGAACGACGACCCCGGATCGGTCGCGAAGCCGAGAACCAGCAGCAGCACGCTCAAGGCGGCCACGCAGACAGCCAGCCACAGTCGTCCGGCGCCCAGAAAGACGCGCACGAACCCCATGACGGCCATCATCAGGACGAAAACCGGGACCCCGCCCCAGCGCACCAGCATCGCGTACTGCGCTGGGGACGCGGTGTTCATCGCCAGCATCTCGAAGATCGCGATCACCGCGATCGCACCGGCAATGATCACGAAGAGCAGCTTGCTATGGTCGGTCGGCCGTCTCAGCCACGTCGTGAGATGAACGAACGCCAGGACGAACGCGGCGCCGCCCATCATGGACCAGACCATGTAGACCCAGTTCATCCGAATCGGCCGGCGTCCCTGTCCGGAAGTCGTGCCCGCTCGGTGAGCTTCAGCACGCGATGACGGTTTGCACCATCGGAAGACCTCATTTCGGACCGCATGTGCCGGCCGCGCGTTGTGCAACGATGTGCGTGGCCCGACTGCCCATCAGGCCGACCCGCTCCGAAACCGAGACCGATTGGACCAAAGGCCAATAGCGAGCGGCCACCCCGCGCGTAGCATTAAACAAGTAAGGGTTGACGCTCGGGCCGAGGGCCCTCGCGCCGCGCTTAGGGGGATCATGGCCACCCGCGCGTCGGTCGTTCGCCGCATGTGTCGAGGGCCGCGCTATGGCATGGTCGCATGCTCAATGTCAGAAAAGAGGAGTACGTCATGAACCGGCAATTCAGGACCATTCTCATTTCCGCTATCGCAAGCTTCGCCTTTTTCGGCAGCGGCCTTGCCGCCGCAGCCGAGGACTCTGTACTCGAACAGGACGCCCGTGCTGCACTGAAATCATTGTATGACGGCTCGCCGGGCGCCAAGGCGCTGGGCGACAAGGCCAAGGGCATTCTGGTCTTTCCGATCGTCCACAAGGCGGGTTTCATCGTCGGTGGGCAAACGGGTGATGGCGTATTGATGATCCACGGCAAGACGGTCGCCCACTACAACACGTCCGCGATCTCGGTCGGATTGCAGGCCGGGGCGCAGGCGTTTGGCTACACGCTATTCTTCATGAGCGACAAGGTCCTGAACGACTTCCGCAAGAGCAAGAACTTCCAGATCGGCGCGGGACCCAACATCGTCGTCATCGATGCGGGAGCCGCGAAGGACATCAACAATCTGACGGTCAAGTCCGACGTCTATGCGACGATTTTCGACCCGAAGGGGCTCATGGCCGGCATCACCCTGCAGGGCTCGAAGATTACCAAGCTCGGCCGCTAAGGGTCTTGCGCAGGATCTTGCCCGATCGCTGTGCCGCTGTCGCGGCGGCTAATTCTTGGGGGGCGCGGATCAGGCCGGGCGAGTGGCCGGGGGCGCCGACTGTGCGCGATGCCGCGAATTGCGTTTGACGAAGGTCAAACCCTGCCGACCATCCCCGCCTAGGATCGCCGCACCGCCAACTCCCAGAAGGTGCATACCATGCGTTCCCGCCTGCTGCGCACAGCGCTGCTCGTGTCGCTGTCATTTGTCGGCTCGGCATTCGCCCAGTACCCGACGAAGCCCGTCAATATGCTGGTGCCCTATGCTGCAGGCGGGCCGACCGACACGGTGGCCCGGGTCGTTGCGCAGGCGATGATCAAGCCCATGGGCCAGACGGTGCTGGTGGAGAACCGGCCGAGCGCAGGCGGCATCCTGGCGCCGGAAGCGGTCAAGAACGCGAAGCCCGACGGTTACACGATCCTCATCCACCACATCGGCATGGCGACGACGCCGGCGCTGTACCGCCAGTTGCGCTTCAACCCGCTCACCGACTTCGAGTACGTCGGCCTGATCAACGACGTGCCGATGACGCTGATCGCGCGGCAGAATTTCCCGGCGAAGGACTTCAAGGAGTTCCTCGCCTACGTGAAGGCGAACAAGGACAAGGTGACCTACGCCAACGCGGGCATCGGCGCCGCCTCGCATCTCTGCGGCATGCTGTTCATGAGCGCGATCCAGACCGACGTGCTGACGGTTCCCTACAAGGGCACGGCGCCGGCGATGAACGATCTGCTCGGCGGCACCGTGGACTTCATGTGCGACCAGACGACGAACACGACCAACCAGATCAAGGCCGGCAAGGTGAAGGTCTATGCCGTGACCTCGAAGAAGCGCGTGCCCTCGCTTGCCGAGGTGCCGACGCTCGATGAACTGGGTCTGAAGGGCTTCGAGGTCGGCATCTGGCACGGGCTGTACGCGCCGAAGGGCACGCCCAAGGCCGTGATCGACAAGCTTGCGGCCTCGCTGCAGGAGGCGCTGAAGGACGAGACGGTGAAGAAGCGCTTTGCCGATCTCGGCGCGGAAGCCGTGCCGCTCGACAAGGCGAACCCTGCGGCGCTCGCCGCCCATCTGAAGGCGGAGATCGCCAAGTGGGGGCCGATCATCAAGAGCGCGGGCGTCTACGCGGACTGACGCGCGCGTTGCGCGCGCAAAAAAAAGGCCGCCCGCGGGCGGCCTTTTGGATTGCCGTGCTGCGCGGAATCCGCGCTACTTCAAGACCGAACCGAAGAATGCAGTGGCCTCGGCCTTGGACTGCCTGTCCACTTCGGCGTTGTAGGCGATGGGCAGCTTGAACTGCTTGCCCTTCTCGGTCGCCTCCGGGTTGGTGAAGGCGTGCACGGCACCCGGATAGTCGACGAACTTCAGGTCCGCCTTGGCGGCGGCGAGGTCCTGCTTGAGCGCCGCGATCTGCTCGGGCTTGTTGAACGGATCGTCGGCGCCATTCAGCACGAGGACTTTCGCCTTCACCGGTCCCTGCGCGGTCCGATAGCCGCCGAGGCTCGGGTGAAAGGCGGCCACCCCGGCGAGGTCGGCGCCTGCGCGCGCAGCGCTGAGCACGACCGCGCCACCCATGCAGTAGCCCGACGCGCCGATGCGCCTTGCGTCGACGCTGGGGTGTTTCGCCAGTTGCTCGCGCGCCGCGTTGAAGCGCCTGAGCACCGCGGCCGGATTGCCCATGACCGAATTCATGAGCGTGCCCGCGTCCATGGGGTTGTCGGCGGACTTCGCATCGCCGTACATGTCGGCGACGAATGCCGTATAGCCCTGCTGCGCGAAACGGCGTGCCTCGGCGCGCGTGTGCTTGGTGATGCCCCACCATTCGTGCACCACCACGATCCCGGGCCGCTTGGCCTTGCTTGCGTCGTCATACACGACGACGCCCTTCATCACCGTGTCCCCGTCCTTGTAGGTCACCGCCTCTTCCTGAATTGCTGCCGATGCCGGGGCGCTCAGGGCGAGCGCGAGCGTGACTCCGGCCAGAACATTGCGCATGTCGTGCCTCCTCCGAAAAATGGAGGCCGCATTTACGCACTCGTCGAGCGCCTGCTTCCTTGACCGCGGTCAATTCTGCGCGCGGCGCGCAGCGCGCCGCGCCCGCCGCGCCGCTGCTCCTAGAATACAGCCACCGCTTCGACTTCCGTGGAGACCCCGCCATGACCGCCGCACCCGTCAGCCGCTTTCCCGTTCCCCGCCTCGAGGACATGCCCGAAGACCTGCGCGCCCGGATTCTCGAAGTCCAGGAGAAATCCGGCTTCATTCCCAACGTGTTCCTCGCGCTGGCCCACCGGCCGGCCGAATGGCGCGCGTTTTTCGCCTACCACGACGCGCTGATGGAAAAGGACAGCGGCCTGACGAAGGCCGAGCGCGAGATGATCGTCGTCGCCACCTCCGGCGCGAACCGCTGCCAGTACTGCGTCGTCGCGCACGGCGCGATTCTGCGCATCCGGGCGAAGAACCCGCTGATCGCGGACCAGGTGGCGGTCAACTACCTGAAGGCCGACCTCACGCCGCGGCAGAAGGCGATGCTCGATTTCGCGATGAAGGTGGCGCTCGACGCGGGCGCGATCGGAGACGCGGATTTCGAGGCCCTGCGCGCGCACGGCTTTTCCAGCGAGGACATCTGGGACATCGGCGCGGTGGCCGCGTTCTTCGCCCTGTCGAACCGCATGGCGAACATGACGGCGATGCGGCCGAACGACGAGTTCTACCTGCTCGGCCGCCAGCCGCGGCAGAAATAGCGCGTCAGAGGATCGGCGGCCGGCGCTTCCAGACGGGGTTCGCCCGCTCGAAGGCGTGCGCAAGCTGCAGCACGCCGAAATCGTCGCCGTAGCGGCCCACGATCTGCAGTCCGACGGGCAGGGGCGGCGCATCGTCGGTGAATCCAGCCGGCACCGAGATCGCGGGATGGCTGGTGATCGTCACGTAGTAGCAGCTCTTCATCCAATCCAGGTAATTGGCCATGCGCACGCCGGCGACACGCCGGGGGTAGGGCTCGTCCGCGGAGAACGGGGGCAGCTGGTTGACCGGGCCGACGAGAAACGCGTAGCGCTCGAGAAAAACGCGCATGCGTTGGAAAAGCGCGCTGCGCAGCGCCTCGGCGCGGGCGATTTTCGTTCCGTCCAGCGCGAGGCCCTGCTCGATGTTCCAGATCACCGTGTCCTTCAGCAGGCGCCGGTGGGTCTTGAGCAGGTTCGCAAACCGGCCGGCGAAGGCGAGCGCCCGCAGCGTCTCGAACGCCTCCTTCGCCCCGGAAAAATCGGGCGACGCGGTCTCGACGACGCAGCCCAGCGATTCGAAGACGCGACGCTGGCGCGCGAGCACGCGGGCGACTCGCGGGTCCATCGGCAGGCCGCCAAAATCGGCGCTCCAGGCGATGCGCATGCCGCGGAAATCGCGTGCCAGCGGCCGCGCGAACTGCGCGCCGCGCACCGCACGCGAGATGGGCGCCCTCGCGTCGGCACCCGCCATCGCAGCAAGGAGAAACGCGGCGTCCGCCACCGTACGGCCGATCGGGCCGAGCACGGGCAGCGTGTCCCAGGCGTTGTGCGCCGGGTAGGAGGGCACGACGCCCGGCGTGGGCCGGAAGCCGACCACGTTGCAGTAGTTGGCGGGATTGCGCAGGCTGGACGCGAGATCCGAGCCATCGGCGAACGGCAGCATGCCGCACGCCACGGCGACCGCCGCGCCGCCGGAGGACCCGCCGCAGGTCTTCGTCAGATCGTAGGGATTGCGCGTCGTGCCGAACACGGCATTGAACGTCTGGCTGCCGGCGCCGAACTCCGGCGTGTTGGTTTTGCCGAGCGTGATGGCGCCGGCGCCCTGCAGCCGGTCGACGAACAGCGCATTGTCTTTCGGTACCTGGTTGCGGTACACCGGCGAACCGAGCGTCGTGCGGATGCCCCGGGTGGCGACGAGATCCTTGTATGCGATCGGCAGGCCGGCGAGCGGCCCGAGACCGTCCGCGCTGCCTTGCCGCGCGAGGCGCCGGTCGAGGCGCTTCGCCTCGGCCAGCGCACGCTCCGGCAGGAAGGTGACGATCGCGTTCACCTGGGGGTTGACGCGTTCGATTCTGGCGATGAACGCGCGCATGACTTCGGTCGCGGACACCCGGCGGCGGCGAATGAGGCGCGCGAGCCGCCGCGCGCCGAGGTCGCAGAGTTCGCTCACGGCGTCACATGAGGACGATGTCGAATTGCTCCTGCAGATAGCTCGATTCGATCTGCAGGGAAATGGGCTTGCCGATGAAATCGGAGAGCATGGCCACGGACGGCGACTCCTCCTCCTGCAGCAGGTCGATGACGCTCTGCGAGGCGAGGACGCGGAACTCGCGCGCGTTGAACTGCCGGGCCTCGCGCAGGATCTCGCGCAGGATGTCGTAGCACATCGTGCGCGCGGTCTTCACCGCGCCGCGCCCCTCGCAGGTGGGGCAGGGCTCGCACAGCACGTGCGCGAGCGACTCGCGCGTGCGCTTGCGCGTCATTTCCACCAGCCCCAGCGCCGTGAAGCCGTTGACCGTCATGCGCGTGCGGTCGCGGGCGAGCGCGCGGCGGAATTCCTCCAGCACGGCCTCGCGGTGCTCCTCGGACTCCATGTCGATGAAGTCGATGAGGATGATGCCGCCGAGATTGCGCAGCCGCAGCTGGCGGGCGATCGCCTGCGCCGCCTCGAGGTTGGTCTTGAACACCGTATCGTCGAAATTCCGGCTGCCGACGAAGCCGCCCGTGTTGACGTCGATCGTGGTCATCGCCTCGGTCTGGTCGATGACCAGCGTGCCGCCGGACTTCAGATCGACGCGGCGCGAGAGCGCCTTCTCGATTTCCGGCTCGACGTTGTGGAGGTCGAACAGCGGCCGCTCGCCGCTGTAGTGCGCCAGCTTGCCGCGCACGTTGGGCGTGTAGCGCTCCGCAAACTCCGCGAGGCGGAGGTAGTTCTCGCGCGAATCGACGATGACGCGCGTGGTCTCCGGGGCGACCATGTCGCGCAGCACGCGCTGCGCGAGGGACAGGTCCTGGTACAGCAGCTGCGGCGGCTGCGCGCCGCGCCCGCGCGCGTCGAGGTCCCGGCCGAGATGGCGCAGGTACTCGATGTCGGCGCGCAGCTCGTCGTCGGACGCTCCCTCGGCGAGCGTGCGCAGGATGAAACCGCCTTTTTCGTCGGGCGGCAGCAGCTCGCGCAGCCGGCCGCGCAGCAGCTCGCGCTCGGCCTCATTCTCGATGCGCTGCGAGATGCCGATGTGCGGATCCTGCGGCAGGTACACGAGCAGGCGCCCGGCGAGCGAAAGCTGCGTCGTCAGCCGCGCGCCCTTGGTGCCGAGCGGGTCCTTGACTACCTGCACGACGACCGGCTGGCCCTCGGCGAGGAGCTTCTCGATCGGCCGGCCGTTGTCGGCCGGGCCTGGCGCGCCGCTGCGGTGCTCCCAGATGTCGGCCACGTGCAGGAACGCGGCACGCTCGAGGCCCACCTCGACGAACGCCGATTGCATGCCGGGCAGCACCCGCGCCACCCGCCCGACGTAGATGTTGCCGACGAGCCCGCGGCTTGCCGCGCGCTCGATGAGCAGCTCCTGCACCTGGCCGGCGCCGATCACGGCGACGCGCGTCTCCTGGGGCGTGATGTTGATGAGGATCTCTTCAGCCATGGCGGCGGTCGCGCGCCGGCGTCATGCGCTCGAGCAGCTGCGCCGTCTCGTACAGCGGCAGGCCGACGATGCCGGAATGGCTGCCGCGGATTTCGCTCACAAAGCGCGCCGCGCGACCCTGAATCGCGTAGGCGCCCGCCTTGTCGTCGCTCTCGCCGCTCGCGACGTAATCGGCGATTTCGGCGTCCGCCAGCGCACGGAACACGACCTCCGAGGCCGACAGCGCCGATTCGAGCCGCGTGTCGTGCACGAGGGCGACCGCCGTGAGCACCTCGTGGTGTCGCCCGGAGAGCGCGGCCAGCATGGCGGCCGCCTCGGCGCGATCGGCAGGCTTGCCGAGGATGCGCCCGTCCAGCGTCACGGTCGTGTCGGCGGCGAGGACCGGGGCGAGCGGCAGGCGGCGTTGCAGCAGCCGCTGCCAGCCGGCCTCGGCCTTGGCGCGCGCGACGCGCATCACGTACTCGCGCGGCGTCTCGCCCGGCAGCACCGCCTCGCTCACTTCGGCGTCGGCGCCGGGCCGCTCGCGGAACAGCAGGAGGTGGAACTTCACGCCGATGTCCGACAGCAGCTCGCGCCGGCGCGGGCTGCGCGAAGCGAGATAGATCGCGCGGTCAGGAGGCAGCGCCATGGGGAATTTTCAGTTTAGCAAAGCCGCTACGCGCGGTGATACGGGTGGCCGCCCAGCAGCGAGGCGGCGCGATAGAGCTGTTCGCTCAGCAGCACCTGCGCGAGGGCGTGCGGCAGGGTCAGCGCGGACAGCTGCAGCAACCCCTGGGCCTCCCGCTTGAATTCGGCATCGAGGCCGTCCGGCCCGCCGATGACGAACGCCACCGCGTCCCCGTCGGCGCGCCAGCGCTCGAGCCGTTGCGCGAACTGCGCCGTCGTCACCCGCTCCCCGCGCTCGTCCAGGGCGACGAGCCGCGCGCCGCGTGGCAGCCGGGCGCGCAGCCGCTTGGCGGTCTCGGTCTTCAGCTCGAGGCACTGCACCTCGAAGCCGCGCGGCATGCGCTTGAGGTACTCGCCGCGCGCGTCCAGCGCCCAGCGCGGCAGCCTAGCGTCGAACGCGACGACGAACAGCTTGGGCACGTTTCAGGCGAACTTCCTTGCCGCCCCAGATTTCCTCGAGCCGATAGTACTGGCGCGCCTGCGGATGCATGACGTGCACGACGACGTCGCCGAGGTCCACGAGCACCCAGTCCGANNACCTGACGGGTCGAATCGCCGGTGGCGATGACGACGCGCTCGAAGATCGGCGACAGCCGCGCCACGTTGTAGACGATGATGTCGCGGCCCTTCACGTCCTCGAGCGCCTCGACCACGGCGCGCTGTTTCTTACGGATGTCCATAGAGATGGTGTCGTTGGATGTAGGCCAGCACCGCCGGCGGCAGGAGCGCGGAGACGTCCGCGGCGCGCCGCAGGCGCTCGCGAACGTCGCTTGCGGAAACGGCGTGCGGCGTCATCGGCACGACGTCCGCGCCGCGCGCCTGCAACGGGCAGCCCGGCCGCGCGAACACGGCAATGCGGCACAGCCCGGCGAGGTCATGCCAGCGATGCCACGTCTCGAGCTTCGCGTACTGGTCAGCGCCCATGAGCAGCACGAGGGGCGTGCCGGCGCCGAGGTCCGCGCGCAGCGCGGCAAGCGTGTCCACGGTGTAGCCGGATGCGCCCGGCGCGAGTTCCCGCCGGTCGATCGCGAAACGCGGCTCGCCGGCGAGCGCGATTTCCAGCATCGCGACGCGATGCTCCGCGGCGGCCACGGGTGCCGCGCGGTAGGGGGGCGTTCCGGTCGGGACCCAGAGGATGCGCGCCAGGCCGAGCGCGGCGAGCGCCGCCTGCGCCATTGCGAGGTGCGCGTTGTGAACCGGGTCGAAGGTGCCGCCGAAGACACCGACCGGTCGCACTAACGCCGGATCTCCCCGTGGCCGAAGACGACGAACTTCTGCGTCGTCAGGCCCTCCAGGCCGACGGGGCCGCGCGCGTGCAGCTTGTCGGTGGAGATGCCGATTTCTGCGCCCAGCCCGTACTCGAAGCCGTCGGCGAACCGCGTCGAGGCGTTCACCATCACCGAACTGGAATCGACCTCCCGCAGGAAGCGCTCGGCGCGGGCGCGGTCCTCGGTGACGATGGCGTCGGTGTGCTGCGAGCCGTAGCGCGCGATGTGATCGATCGCCGCATCGAGCCCGGGGACGATGCGGATGCACACCACGGGACCGAGCCACTCGGTGCGGTAATCCGCCTCGGTGGCGGCCAGCGCCGCGGGCACGAGGCGTTGCGTGCCCGCGTCGCCGCGCATCTCGACGCCCTGGTCTGCGAAGCGGCGCGCGATCTCCGGCAGCACGCGGGCGGCGATGCCCTCGGCGACGAGCAGCGTTTCCATCGCGTTGCACGTCGCGTAGCGCTGCGTCTTGGCGTTGTCGGCAATGCGCACCGCCATCTCCGGATCGGCGCGATCGTCGACGTAGACGTGGCAGACGCCCTCGAGGTGCTTGAGCATCGGGATGCGCGCCTCGCGCGCCAGCCGCGCGATCAGCTCCTTGCCGCCGCGAGGCACGAGAATGTCGACGTACTCGGTCATCGAGATCAGCTCGCCGACCGCGGCTCGATCGGCGGTAGCGACCACCTGCACGGCGGCCTCCGGCAGCCCCGCGGCCAGCAGCCCGGCGCGCACGCAGGCCGCGATCGCCTGATTGGCGTGCAGCGCCTCCGAGCCGCCCCGCAGGATGCAGGCGTTGCCCGCCTTCAGGCACAGCGCGGCGGCGTCGGCCGTGACGTTCGGCCGCGACTCGTAGATGATGCCGATCACCCCGAGCGGCACGCGCATGCGCGCGACCTCGATGCCGCTCGGCCGCGTCGTGCGCTCGGTGATGGCGCCGACCGGATCGGGCAGCGTCGCGACCTGCTCCAGTCCCGCGGCCATCTGCTCGATCGCCGCGGGCGTGAGCGTCAGGCGGTCCAGGAACGCCGCGTCCAGCCCCTGGCGCTGCGCCTCGTCGACGTCCGCGCGATTGGCCTCCAGCAGCTGCGGCGCGCGCTGGCGGATCTCCGCCGCCATGGCGCGCAGCGCGCGATTCTTGTCGTCGGTCGGCGTTCGCGCCAGCACGCGCGCGGCCGCGCGCGCCGCGCGCCCCAGCTCCTGCATGTACGCGCGCACGTCAACCGGTTTTGCGTTGGCTTCCACCGATCAATTCTAACCCCAGGGCAAGAAGCAGATCCCACGGCTCCCCGGCGCCGACGCCCTTGATCGCGCGGTCGACGTGCGCCGCGCGCGCGAGCGCGCGTTCGAGCGCCGCGGGCGCATAGCGCCGCGAAGCGGCGCGCATCGCGGCCTGGCGTGCGCCCCAGACGCGGTTCTCGCGCAGCAGCGCATCGAGCGCGCGCCCCGCTGCCAGCCCGGCGCGAATGCGCAACGCGGCGCGCAGGTCCTCCGCGACGGCCCAGAGGACGTGATTGGGGGCGACGCCCTCGCCGCGCAGCCCGTCGAGCACGCGCGCGTAGCGCGGCAGATCCGCACCGAGCAGCGCGGCGCCGGCATCGAACGCGTCGTAGCGCGCGACGTTGGCGACGGCGGTCTCGACGTCGGCGAACGCGAGCTCGCCCGCCGGCAGCAACAGCGCGAGCTTGGCGATTTCCTGGTGCGCGGCGAGCAGGTTGCCCTCGACGCGATCGGCGAGAAACTCGAGCGCCTCGCGCGCGGCGCGCTGCCCGTTGCGAGCGAGGCGCGCGCCGATCCATTCCGGCAGCCGCGCCCGCTCGACGGGCCAGATCTCGACCACGGTTCCCGCATCGGCGAGCGCTCGGAACCAGGCCGAAGCCTGTGCCGCCCTGTCCAGGCGCGGCAGCGACACGAGCGTCACGTTGCCCGGATCGAGGCGGCTGCAGTACGCGGTGAGCGCCGCGGCGCCGTCGGTGCCCGGGCGACCGGAGGGCACGCGGAGCTCGATGATCTTCGCTCCGCCGAACAGCGATTGGCTCGCCCCGGCGTGCGACAGGCGGCTCCAGTCGAAGGACCGCTCGGCGACGAGCACTTCGCGCTCCTCGCAGCCCTTGCGCCGCGCGGCCGCGCGCACCGCGTCGGCCGCCTCGAGGGCGAGCAACGGCTCGTCGCCGTGAATCGCGTAGAGCGGGGCGAGCGACCGGGCGAGATGCGCCTCGAGCTGGTCTGCGCGGATCTGCATCGAGCGGGCGGGGTCGACGGTCGCGCGGGCGGCGCGCCTAGCCGGGACGGCGGGCGCTCGCCAGGCGGCGCAGGATCTGCTGCACCATGTCGTTCTGCATGTCCCGGTAGAGCGCCTGCTCCTCGGCCTCCTTGGCGAGCAATTGCGCGTCGCTGTAGGTCATGTCGCGCGATACCTGGAGCGTGGCCGGTGCGACGAACTCGCCGCCCTTGCCGTCGTGCACGCGAAAGCCGACGCGGTAGATCAGCCGGAACTCGCGCACGCGGCCCTCGGCGGTCAGCGAGAGGATCTCCTTCTGCCGCGCCTCGAGCGTCACGTCGAGCCGGGCCTGTGCCGCCTTCGGGTCTTCGACGATCGCGGTGCGGCTGCCTGCCTGGATGCCGCGCTTCAGCGCCACGGCGATGCCGCCCGTGCCCGGCACATGGATGCTCTCGAAGGGCAGGTCCGCGGCACCGCGCAGCTGGAATCCGCAGCCGGCGGCGAGCGCGACAACGAGGCAGAGCGCGGCGAGCCGGCGCGTCATAGCACGACGTTGATGAGCCGGCCCGGCACGACGACGATCTTGCGGATCGACTGCCCCGCGGCCAGCTTGCGCACGAGTTCGCTGGCGCGGGCGAAGCCGTCCACGCCGGCCGCATCGAGCGCCGCGGGCGCCTTCAGCGCACCCTTCTTCTTGCCGTTCACCTGCACCACGTACTCGATCTCGTCGCGCTCCAGGGCCGCGGCGTCGGGTTCGGGCCAGGGCGCCGTCAGGACGTCCTCGCCGAATCCGAGCTCGCGCCACAGGTGATGGCAGACATGCGGCGTGATCGGCGCGAG
Source organism: Betaproteobacteria bacterium UBA6904 (assembly GCA_002451175.1). Taxonomy (GTDB): domain Bacteria; phylum Pseudomonadota; class Gammaproteobacteria; order Burkholderiales; family SG8-39; genus 2-02-FULL-66-14. Next base: position 663 of record DKBI01000188.1, on the reverse strand, counting down.
CAGCCGCAACAGGATCGACAGGCCCTCGCGCGCGGCGTCGCCCGACGCCGACGGCAGGCGCTCGAGGGCGTTGAGGATCTTCATCGCCGCGGAGGCGACCGTGTTGAGCTGGTGCTTCTGCAGGTCGTAGTTCGCCTGCCGCAGCACCTTGTGGATCTCGTGCCGCGCGTCCGCGGTGGCCGGCTCGGCGGCCGGCGCGCCGGCCGCGTCGCGCGCAAAGCGCAGCCCGTAGCTCCACAGGCGCTTGAGAAAGCGAAACGAGCCTTCGACGCCCTCGTCGCTCCATTCCATGGTGTGCGTCGGCGGCGAGGCGAAGATGGTGAAGAAGCGCGCCGTGTCGGCGCCGTAGGTCTCGATCAGCGCCTGCGGGTCGACGCCGTTGTTCTTCGACTTGGACATCGTGCCGATGCCCGCGAAGGTCACCTCGGCGCCGTCGGCGCGGCGCCGGGCCGACGCGATGCGGCCCTTCGCGTCGCGGTTCACCTCGACCTCCGACGGATGGACCCACTCGCGCCGGCTGCCCGTGTCGCGATAGTACGACTCGGCGAGCACCATGCCCTGCGTGAGCAGGTTGGTGAACGGCTCGGCGACCGGCAGCAGTCCCTCGTCGCGCATCACGCGCTGGAAGAACCGCGAATACAGCAGGTGCAGGATGGCGTGCTC